>JAJDEL010000167.1 GCA_029259835.1 Planctomicrobium sp.
GCAATCTCTGCTTCGTCAATCACCAGTTTCAGTCCAGCACTTTTCGTCAGTCGTTTCAGAGCCTCGCGCAAAGTGATTTCCTCAACGTCGAATTTCACACGGCGCTGCAAAGGCGGATCGTCATCGTGTTGACTCGTGTCACTGGCTATTGCAGAGACGACCACACAAAATAAGATCAAGCACCAAGTCAATGTGATTAAAGATATCCTCGTCATACGACTTTCCAATCCATCAGGGTCTCGTCATCTGAATTCATAATAGGCTATCACTTTGATGACGATCTCTACGACTGCAATTTTGAGACAACTGACGATTTCACAAAAGCTTTGCAAACAGGTTTTGATCGAAACTCATCAAACGACAAACTCAGCGTCGCCGAACTTGCTGCACTACGATTGCATCTCGGCGGTCCATCGCCAAGTGCTATGGTTGACTCGCGAAACGGGTGCCACGTGCTCTGTGAGCCGTGAGGTTGCGGGAGAGGAGTTGTTTACGATTGTCACCTTGCTTGTGAAGTGTGACGTGAGAAATGTGAGGCTTCGTCCGGAATCATTTTTTCAGCGACTCGCGATTTTTGATGGCATCAACGTTCCCACCCTGCTGCGCGATGTGGGCATGGCACACATGAGATGTTTCAAATCAATCCGTCAGCGGCACGCAACGTCTTCACATGGCTCGCGAGGAAATCTCTTCGCAAACAAAGTCAAATTCAAGAAGAGTTAACCACAAAGAAGCAAAGGGAAGTCAGCCTCGTTGTTATTTTCCCTTTGTGATCTTGGTGTCCTTTGTGGTTACTTTTTTCGCGGTCACCTTCGCGCATGACTCATGCCTAGCTTGTACCACAGGCACCCAACTTTGGTATCATTCGGCAATGTCTCTCTACTCTCCACAATGCCCGGTTTGCAATGAATCGTTTCGAGCGAGAGTGTTCTATAAACGGTACTTCATCGGTGGCATCAGCACTTTATGTCCTAGAGAAGTGGAGTGCCTGAAGTGCCAAGCGAAGCTGAAACACAACTACTGGTGGTGGGCTTACCATTTGAGCTTTTTTGGCCTGCCTCTCTTTATCGTTCTGTCGCTATTTGAAATCAAGCCAGGGGTGCTGTTTTCAAGCATCGCGGTTTGTGCCGTAATCATGTTGGTTTCCGCAAGCCGCATTCAGCTTCTCAATGCTGACGAATAGTCGATATCCAAAGTTCACGAAAAACGAATCGCCTTGAACTTCTCGACTTGTTCCCTCAGTGCTGTCTCTACAGGAAGACGTTCCATGGAGGAGGCGCCGTAGAAGCCTTGGACATTTTTGGTGTTTGAGAGTACGAACTGTGCGTCTGCTGGCATGGCGATGGGGCCGCCATGGCAGAGGATGAGGACGTCTTCGCGGACGGCTCTGGCGGCGTCGGCGATGCGTTGGACTTCTTGGACGGAGTCTTCCAGGGTCTTGGCGGTTTGTGCTCCGATGGAGCCTTTTGTGGTGAGGCCCATGTGGGCGACGATGATGTCGGCGCCGGCGGCTGCCATCTGTTCGGCTTCTCCTGTCGTAAAGGCGTACGGAGTTGTCAGCAGATTCATTTCGTGGGCGAGGCTGATCATCTCGACTTCGCGGTCGTAGCCCATGTCGGTCTCTTCGAGGTTTTGCCTGAACGAACCATCGATCAGTCCGACCGTTGGAAAGTTCTGTACGCCAGCGAAACCGGTCTGCTGAATTTCTTTCAGGAAGATCGACATCTGACGAAACGGATCACTCGCACAAACACCTGCCAGAACTGGAACTTCTTTGACGACTGTTAAGACTTCACGAGCCATTTCCATGACAACTGCGTTTGCATCTCCATAAGGCATCAGCCCGGAGAGTGATCCGCGACCAGCCATGCGGTAGCGACCGGAGTTGTAAATCACGATCAGGTCAACGCCACCTGCCTCTTCAAACTTCGCACTGATCCCGGTTCCGGCGCCGCCACCGATGATCGGAATCCCGGCGTCGATTTGTTGGCGAAGATTGTGAAGGATTTGCTGTCGGTCGGTGGTCATTTCATATTGCTTTCTGTGATTCACGGCGAATCTCGTACACTTAAAGTGTACGGCAAAACGATTTGAGAGATATTCAAGCGTGCACAAAGGGCGAATTGTGCCTAAAACGTGAACAAATCAATACTGTTTTTCGAAAATATTGCCTGATTGAGGCGATTTCCGCTATGCAAGTCGCCGAATAAGTAATATCTTTGAGTAATCAAATTCAATTGATGTATGTTGGGCCGAGGCCGCTGGCCTTCACAACTCGTTGATTTCATTTCTTGCGAAATCGACGCTGCTTCCGAAATCACTTTGTTTCGTACGTGTGTTTTCGAGCGATATTGGTCCTTTCAAGTTCATCGCAAATTGAGTTTGTACTATTTCAATAATTTTCCTGTGAGAGTTTTTTCTCACAATTTCTTGGGGAAACCATGTGGTTCCTCTCTTTATTTTTCGGCTGAGGACTGATCGCTATCACAGTCACTGTTGACACAGTAACAGCGAGCGATTCTTCACGCTTGAAAAACGGTCTCTGCAGGTGTTTTGCAGGGAATTATCGTGTCCGCGGGTAAGAATGTCAGATTTCTCACGGTATTGTACTGCGAGGCAGAAAGCGACAATCTGACCCACGAGCGGTATTAGCAACTGTCTAAGTTGCGGTCGGATCTCTTTTTTCCGGTCAGCTCCTCGTGAATTTAGTTGAGGATTGTATTGTGCCAAGTATTTTTGTTGGAAATTTATCGTACGACGCGACCGATCACGATCTGCGGTCTGCATTCGAGCAACATGGACACGTTTCAAGTGTTCAGGTCATGACAGATCGTGGCTCTGGGAAACCTCGTGGGTTTGGATTTGTCAGAATGCCAAACAGCGACGATGCTGAAGAGGCGATTATGAGAACGAATGGCAGGATGATCTGCGGTAGAGCAGTTTCTGTCAGTGAAGCAAACGAGCGTGGCAGCGAGGGTGATCGTGGTCCAGAACCACCAAAATATCCCAATATCCTGGAATTGATCTGACAAGGTGCCGACTCTGGTCCAGTGATGTGTTGACTATTTTCGTAGAAAGAGTCACAGTCATGAGTTGAGTCGATATGGCAGTTTGCTTTTGATCTGCGAGATTGTGCATGCTGCTGCGTTTTCAAGTCTTGAAATGAGAGTTGAAGACGAGATACTTTTCGCACCTTCGTGCTGTGACACTCAGGTAGTTTTTTACTTTTCAGAAGGAGATTTCCGATCAGAAGACCTCAAGCTTTCTCGAAGCCGCTAGATTCCGGGCCGAGAATGAACGAAGACATCCGGGTTCCAGAAGTCCGGGTCGTTGATGCCGAAGGCGAAATGCTCGGCGAAATGGAAACCGCTAAAGCTATTGAAATAGCTGAAGAAGCTGGTATGGATTTGGTTCTGGTGGGTGAAGCCGCCACACCGCCTGTCTGCCGCCT
Source organism: Planctomicrobium sp. (assembly GCA_029259835.1). Lineage (GTDB taxonomy): Bacteria > Planctomycetota > Planctomycetia > Planctomycetales > Planctomycetaceae > Thalassoglobus. The sequence continues at coordinate 3,452 of JAJDEL010000167.1, forward strand.
GATGGACTACAGCAAAGTCCAATACGAAAAGAAGAAAAAATCTATCGGTCCGAAACAGCACCGAACTCAACTCAAACAGATTCGCCTCCGCGCCAAAATTGGTGCCCACGATGTACAGGTGAAAGTTGATTCTGCCAGGAAGTTTCTTGAACGCCGTGACAAAGTAAAAATCAACGTGATGTTTCGCGGTCGCGAAAACGCTCATCATGATCTCGGTCGGGAACTTTTGAAAAATGTGATCGAAATGCTCTCCGACGTTTCGACCGTTGAACAATCCCCACGTATGGAAAGTGGTCGGATGATGTCCGCGACATTGACACCGCTGGCGAAGTAACTCAATCGCATAGAGTTCTTTACAGCGTGTACTTATCATTGAAAAAGCCCGGCATTTTGAAAATGCCGGGCTTTTGTTCTTGAGCGTTCGACTTGATTATTAGACATCCAGGTCTTTGATATCGAGTGCGTGTTTTTCGATGAATTCGCGGCGCGGTTCGACATGATCTCCCATAAGAACGCGGAAAATTTCTTCGGCGGATGCGGCATCTTCGAGAGTCACCTGCATGAGGACTCGAGTTTCCGGATCCATTGCCGTTTCAAACAATTCATCCGGATTCATTTCGCCCAGACCTTTGAAGCGTGTGTAGTGGAGTCCACGTGATCCCATATCCCTAAGCGTTGGGACAAGGTCACGTAAGTTTAAGAGATGGCGAGTGTTTTCTTTGTTGACGATGTCACACGCATAAATCTGTTCGACATTTCGAGGAGGAGGAGTCAGAAAATCGTTCAGCGACAACTGAAAATCTGATTGAAGTAATCTGAGAACAGAGTTAATTGTTCGCACTTCGAAGAGATCCATCACATCAATTTTTTTCGTTTCTTCTTCTTCAGATTGATCAGCGTCCTCTGTCTTCTCGCCCTCTTCGACTACCTGGTCAACAACCTTGGGTACCTCTTCCGGAGTTGGCTCGTGTTCGAGCAAAAAAGCATCCACCTCTGTTTTCGTTGCGAACCAGTGATCCTCAGCTCCCTGAGAGATTCGAAATCTCGGTAGAAGTCCTTCGGCGGTTGCTTGTTCCATCGCTATTCGTCTCAAGGAAATTCCGCGACGTTCCAGAGCTTCGAGAGGTTCTTCCAATTGGCTCAATGTTTCCGCGAGTTTGCGGAGTTCCACACCTGTGAATTCGCGAAGTTCTGATTGCTCTTCAGCAGAACTCCCTTGCCCCGAATTTTTTAGCAGATTCGTTCTTGAATGGACAAGAAGCGTTGAATCGTGAAGGCCGATATCCAGCAACTCAGTCATCATTTCTTCGTGGGTTTGCACGTAGCGCGGCTTTTGATTTCGCTTCCCTTTCGCGAGCACACGATACAGTGGTGGCTGCGCGACATAAATGCAGCCTTGCTTCACCAACTCACGCATATGCCGAAAGAAGAATGTCAGAAGCAAAGTCCTAATGTGAGAACCGTCGACATCAGCATCGGTCATCAGAATGATTTTTCCATATCGCCGCTTGGCAATGTCCTGCTCTTCCGCAAGTGGAGTAATTCCGACGGCTTTGAAGATCGCTGTGACTTCGTTATTGGCGAGTACTTTGAGGAGTTGAGCCTTCTCAACGTTCAGGATCTTTCCACGCAATGGCAAGATCGCCTGAAAGCCTGAGTCGCGGCCGGTATCTGCTGATCCTCCAGCCGAGTCTCCTTCCACCAGGTAGAGTTCAGAGAGTTTAAGATCATGATTCCGGCAGTCTCTTAATTTCTCAGGGAGACCACCTGTTCCTGTTCTCGTTTGTCCGCGTGCCATGTCGCGAGCCTTCTTCGCTGCTTCGCGTGCTTCGGCGGCTCGTAGAGATTTTTGACAGATTGCTTTCGCCTTCGACGGATTCTCCTCAAGGAACTTATTCAGAACGTCACCAATGACAGAGTTCACAGCACCTTCAACTTCTGGGTTCGTCAGTTTGATTTTCGTTTGCGATTCAAACTGCGGATTCGGGATGCGCACAGTAATCACGGCTGCTAAACCTTCCCGAAAATCATCACCTGATGGTGTCATTTCTTTGAAGAGGTTATTTTTCTTCCCATAGCTGTTCAGTGTTCTCGTCAGAGCGGTTTTAAAGCCAGAAAAGTGAGTTCCGCCGTCTGAATTCGAGATTCCGTTCGCGAAGCAGCGGATGCTTTCGGAGTATCCATCGTTCCACTGCAAAGCAACATCGACCTCGACCGTCTCGACTGATCCAATCACACGGATGACTTCATCGTGAACCGGATTTTCCGTCCGATTGATCCATTTCACAAACTCCCCAAGGCCATCTTCGTAGCAAAACGAATCCGTTTGCCCTGTCCGCTCATCGGTGATATTGACCTTCACTCCAGCATTCAAGAATGAACAGTCCTGAAGTCGCTTGTGAATGATGTCGTAATTGAATGTTGTGTTAGGGAAAATCTGAGGGTCCGGTTTGAATGTCACTTTCGTGCCTGTTTTTGTCGTAGGGGCACCTTTCGTTAATTCGCTGGTGGCGCGTCCTCGCGAAAACTCCATACGATACACGAATCCATCGCGGCTGACTTCAACTTCCAACCATTCCGAACAAGCGTTTACAGCCGTAATCCCGACACCGTGTAACCCACCAGTTCCAACTGCATAAGCTTTTCGGTCGAACTTTCCACCGGCATGGATTTCCGTAAAAACGACTTCCAGTGCGGATTTCCCTTTATCTTTCATCATATCGACAGGGATTCCACGACCATCGTCGAAGATCGTGATCGAACCATCCCCATGAATCGTCACGTTTGCTGTACTGGCAAAATCGTTGGAGTATTCGTCGAGAACATTGTCTGTCACTTCGTAGACGAGGTGATGCAAACCTGCCGAATCGGTGCCACCGATGTACATCGCTGGTCGGTGCCGAATCCCTTCGATCCCTTCAAGATGCTGAATAGAGTCGGAAGTATAATCGTCAGATTGATTTTCGTTTTCTTCGGTCATTATTTGATTCTTTCGCTCACTCACACTTACAGAGAGATTCACCCAATCCGGGATGAACTCATCACTTGGTCAGATCGCTGCGTAATTTGAATTTAATATCTCGAATTTTCAGATGGCTGTGATCAACCTGCAGTTGTTCAAGCATTTCAACCTTCAGGAAGGCTGTCAGTTCACTGATCAAGGCTGAATTGGAGACTCCTACTTGAAGAATCCCGTTCTTAAGGCCAGAAACTTTTGTTTGTTCCGCAATATCTTCACCAGCGACTTTGCCCCAGATTTCATCTAACTGCTTGTTCCCCTGGACTCTGTTATACCCTCGCAACGTAAACAGCTGTGAGATGACATCGCCCAATGACGCAGGCTCTGAGCGATCATACGGACGATTCCGCGTTTTTGAGGGTCGACTCATCCTTGATCCCGCTCCTTAGTTTTTCATTGAATGTAGGACAAGTTTCCAACCTGTCAGAACAAGATAAAACCCTGTTCTAGGATTTGAGACCTCATCGTTGGTCAATCCTTAATCATCTCGCGAAAGTGGCATCACAACGTAGGTATAGTTTTCATCTGCTTTGAAAACTGCAGCACTGTTGCCATCGATCAGGTTCAGTGAAACCGGACCTGCGGAGTCGAGGACCCGCAGGAAGTCTTCTACAAAACGGGGATCGAACGTTACGACGACAGGCTCAGCATCAAAACTGATCGGTAATTCTACGGTTGAGGAACCGACATCTTGTCCGAGGCTTGTGAGCGTCATCGTTCCATCGGCAAACCCGAAGTCGACTCCTCGACTTTCCTGGTTTGTCACAATCTTGGCTTGGCGAACTGCCGAGAGAAACGGACCGACGACCAGATCAATTCGAGATTGATACTCTGCTGGAATCACGTCTTGATAACGAGGGAAACGTCCTTCGACCAACCGGGCATAGATTGTCGAAGCACCACTTTGTACGAGAATATCGTTCTGGTGAATTGCGATCTTCACTTCTTGATCATCATCATTGATCGATTTTTCTATCAATGACATCGCTTTGGCAGGGACGACTGGCGAGCCACCTTCCTCGGAAACGCTTCCATGTGCCGAACAACTGGTGTGGTACACCGCCAAGCGTCGGCTGTCAGTCGCCGCGAGAGTCAGCTTTTGGGCGTCGACTTCCATAAGTACACCTCCAAGAGCGTAGCGTGTACTTTCAACGTCCGTTGAGAATATCGTCCGTTGGATTCCTTGCTTTAAAGCCTTCCCTGGAATGACGTAGTAGTTTTCATCTTCGAATGAAGCGACGTCCGGGAACTCTTCCGGGTCTTCTACGCTCAAACGGAACTCACTCTGGCTGCTGCGAATCCAGAGCGCTTCTTCATTCACCTCAATGCTGATTTGCTCGTCCTGAACTTCACGCAGAATCTGATTCACACGCTGTGTCGGAAGCAGAACTTCACCGACAGAGTCTGTCTCTACTTCTGGGATTTCGTAGCGGATGCCAACTTCCTGATCGGTCCCGAGCAATGTTGCGCGACCGTCTGCAAGAGTTAACTTCACGTTCCGAAGAATTTCTTTGGGAGTCCTTGTGGGAACAACTCCCCCGACAATTTGGAAAGCCGCAGCGAGGATGCTGCGAGAGCAGTTTAACTTCATTGCTGTACTTTGAGTTAATGACAAAGGGCTTTGAAAAAGCCTCTGAAAAGAGAAGAATCTTTAAAGATTATCAGTAGTATTATCAGAGAAGGGTTTGTCTTGTGGAAAACGTCTCTTGAACCAACGCAAGTCTATGAAAAATAGACGTTTAATTCAATTCGAGACGCCCAGAATTGCGTCGAAAAAACGTCAATTCCCGGATGGTTTTGTGTGACTGAAGTGTCGGTACAGCAGGGGGTTATGAACAGGTCCTGGAATCGGCCGAGAAGTGAACAGAGTTGTGCCGCAGTTTCCCGATTGTTATCACCAGTTTTTCGACGTAATCTTTCCTTGAGTCTCTTTCCGATATGAATCTGCCGAGTCAATTTGTTGAACGGGTCACCACCCAGTTGGGGGAGGAAGTCGCTGCGCTCTTCAACGCACTTCGCGAATCACCACCAGTCAGCTTAAGGATTCACACTGGAAAATTCGAGAGGAGTTTGCCGCTTGATTCAGTTCCGTGGGCGAATGATGGCTGCTACTTAAGTCACCGACCCGTCTTCACTCTTGATCCACTCTTCCACGCCGGTTGCTATTACGTTCAGGAAGCGTCGAGCATGTTTCTGGAACAAGCAGTCCGGCAGATTGGTGCGACGGAAGAGCCACTGAAAGTGCTTGATTTGTGTGCAGCACCGGGAGGCAAGACGACCCACTTGATGGATTTGCTGTCCAGGGAGTCTCTATTAGTTTCAAACGAAGTGATCCGCAGTCGTGCCTGGGTATTGGCAGAGAACGTTCTCAAGAAAAGTGGTACAAACACGATTGTCACGAACAATGACCCGGTCGATTTTGGAGTTCTTGGGACAACATTTGATCTCATGGTCGTCGATGCACCCTGTTCCGGCGAAGGTCTATTCCGCAAAAACCGAGACAGCATCAACGAGTGGTCACCGGAGAATCTCAACCTTTGCTCACAACGACAACGACGCATTTTGACAGACGCTTTACCTTCTCTCAAAGTTGATGGACACCTGATTTACAGTACCTGTACGTTTAATCCTGAAGAGAACGAGGAAGTCGTCCGCTGGCTGATCAGGGAACATGGATACGAGTTGGTCGACTTGGAACTTGACGAAACTTGGGGCTTCGCAGAAGTCGACATCATGGGAAGTGCAGCTTATCAGGCGTTCCCGCATCGTGTTCGGGGAGAAGGTTTTTTTTTAGCTGTCCTCAGAAAGACGCAACCATCGAAGGTCACCTCTCAATTGAAATTGGCTGAGAAGAAACGCCGACCGAAAAAAAGAAGTCGGTCTCGCTGCGGAAGTTGTGAAACGGAGACCGCGAGCCCGATACGGCAAACATTTGAGAGAGTCACGCGACGCAAGTCGAAAGAATTTGAACCGTGGCTCAACCTCGACGGCGAGCGATTGCAATTTGTTGCTCGGGGTGAGCAAGCTTATGCGTTTTCAAAGAACAATGTGGAACAGCTTTTGATGCTTGCTGAGCGATTGAAAGTGATTACGGTTGGCCTTCCTGTAGGTGAGTGGAAAAAACATGGCTTCGTCGCCGCTCACGGCTTGGTTCTCTCAGAACTTTTCAATGAAGAAGCCTTTTCAGTCCAGAACCTGACAATGCAAGACGCATTGAGATACCTTCGGCGAGAGCCCGTCGAAACATCGCTGCCCGACGGTGTTGGTGCTGTCGCGTACGAAGGGCATCGCCTGGGCTGGGTGAAGCAAATCGGCAGCCGATCCAACAATTGGTACCCACAAGAGTGGCGAATTCGGATGCCGTTGCCAGAAGCAGAACCGTGGTCGATTTTGAGGGAGGTTTGACCTAAAGTATGAGAACGTAGAGGATTAAGTGTTCCGTTTGCGTTCCAGCCAATCGAATTTTCTAGTAACCCAGGTTGAAGATGTAAACGAATATCCCATGAACCAGCCGACAGCGGCGCCAGCGAAGACGTCGCTGGGGAAATGGGCTGCGGTGGTGACTCGATGGACGCCGACGAGTAGCCCCAACAGGATGAAAATCGCTCGGCCTTTTGGGAATGCCCAGATGAGCAGCGCGGCAAATCCGAACGCGGAAGCTGTGTGCGCCGAAGGGAAACTCTCGAATAACGAGCCATCCGAATGGAACGGCAACCAACCTGAAAAACTGTCGAGGATACGAGAGTTTTCGAAGTCGAATGCCTTTGGTCGCCTACGCCCAACGAGCAGTTTGAGTACGTTTGCGATCAGGCCAGCCGCTGTTGCTCCGGCAAGAATTCGATAGACCCGTCGTTCTTTCCAGCCAGTGCAGCCAGCGAGGCAAAGCAAGATGAGGATTTGACCGTATGGCGTTCCGAAGTGTTCGGCTGCGTCGACGAAATCTCTCAATTCACCATGGAGCCTGAAAGTCGTGAAATGTTTTCCCACGGAATAATCAATAGTGAACACGCAAACCACTCCGAACATCAGCAAGACGGTCGGGAAGCCAATCTGGTTGACCAGGTTCCATGTTGGGCGTTGGTGTAGAGAGTCGTCCATGAAAATCCAAAAGCCGTAGCGTTCAATCTTTCCGTGATTATCCGTGAACTGAATGAGATTTTGATGAGAGAGTTACTTGGAAAGTTTCAGAGCATGCAACCGAGCGACTTCCCACATGTAGTGCGGTCCATAACCCGCTTTCGGCGCCCAGGTGTTTTCGGCAGCTTGAGTGAGATACTTTTCCGCAGTCTTCGCTCTCCCTTCAACTGCATCGTTGAGTCCGACATAGAGAAGGGCGTAAAAGTATCGTTTTTCTCTTTCAGAATTACTGATTTCAGCCGTTTTGATTTTCGAGAGAATTTGCTCCGCTGTCATCGTCCCGGCAAAAAGTTGGTAAACATCTCCGAATGGCTCGCGATCATCCTTGTCGTATTTGAGTAATTCTTTGCGGGCTGCTTCCTTGCCTTTGGATTTGTAATGGGAGAGATATCGCCAGATGCCGTTTTCTCTATCGACGTTATCAAATGAGTGATAGCGGTCAAATTGGGCCGCGGCTTTGTCAAATTCTTCCGTATAGAAATACGCAATTCCCCGACGCCAGTGAGATGTATCCGTTTGCGAGTCGAGTTCCACCATTTTACTGTAATCGGAGACAGCATTTTCGAATTGACCTGAGTTGAAGTAGGCGTCTCCGCGTCGAGAATAGAGATTGACGTTCTTCAGGTCACCTTCGATCTTTGAGGTCAAGTTTTTAATCTCGCTGAGGCGTTTCGTTTCTGTCGATGTCGGTGGCTGCTCTTCCGCCTGCATGTGCTGGTTCAGTATCAGAATGAACATCAAGAATGTTGGCGTGGTGATTCGCAGTGTCATTGGTGGATTCCAGATCAGTGTGTAGAACATCCGTGTAGAATAGGTGAAATGGGGCTGACCGGCTAACATGCGGCTCTTCCAATTCGTTGAGTATTGGAATTCTCACTAACTCCCCCAGCATTGATGTTCGGAACCGATATTCAGGCAGAAGTAAAAATCGCCGTTGATGAAATCCGCAAGCAGTGGCGAGCGACGCCAGAGATCGCCGTCGTTCTTGGGACAGGTCTCGGTGCGTTTGTCGACGGGCTGAACATCGAAGCGGTCATTCCATACTCAAGGTTGCCAGGATTTTGCACTTCGACGGCAATCGGTCACGCTGGTGAGTTGGTCTGTGGTCGCGTTGGCGAGACACCGGTTCTTGTTTTGCGTGGTCGAACACATTGCTACGAAGGTGTTTCCCTTGACCGAGTGACGTTTCCAGTCAGGGTTCTCGAACAACTCGGGGTTTCGACACTTCTGGTTTCCTGTGCTGCTGGCGGTTTGTCTCCTGCATTTCAGGCAGGGAATTTCATGGTCATCGAAGACCATGTCGACTTTCTTCTCCATTTGAATTCTGCGACATCTGGTCGTTCACGCTCTTTTACTTCAACTCCCTACGATGAAGAGTTGAATGAGTTGATTTGCAATATCGGGCGCGAGCAGAACATCCCGTTGAATGCAGGAACCTACGTTTCTGTGACTGGTCCGAACTACGAAACGCGAGCGGAAATGCGTTTTTACCGACGCATCGCGGACGCAATTGGAATGTCGACTGCGCCGGAAGTTGCACTTGCCTCGCAGCTTGGAATGCGAGTTTGTGGTCTGGCGACAATTACGAACCTGTGCAATCCAGACGCTCTCGCAATTGCTGATGGAGAAGATGTCGCGAAAGTTGCCTCGCAGACCGAACCGAACTTTCGTCGGCTCGTGTTGGAGTTGATACGGCAGATTTCCTGACCGAGGCCGTGCGGCGAAAACGCTCAAGCTTCAGCTGCTTTGGCTTCAAGTTGCCGACCGATGTTGAAGTGCAGGAACACAGTGAATCCGAAGACGATTGCTGCTGCGAAGTATCCGACGAGATAACCAAACCATTCAGGGAGAGGGACGCCGAATACTGCCCACACAAGTGAGATCATCGTCGTTGGTGCCATTGTTCCGAAGTAGTGCAGTAGCCAGGCATCGATTATCGACCACCAGCCATTCATTAGAATCGACAGCCAGGCAACCAAGTGCAGATAGAGAAGCATGTGGGCGAGTATGTTTACAGCGATGAGCGATGTCACAACCGGTTCTGATGAACGGAGAGTGCGGATGAACGGGCCGAGCATGGTCGGCTGAACAGCGAACGCTAGGCAAATAAACACCAGAACAGGGATGAGTCCCAATAAACCACCCAGAAGTTTTGAGTAAGCAATCCGCCGAGTTGTTTTTGGCAGCATCATCAGAGAGGAAAGCGTTTTCTCTTTCACTTCCGATTCAAAGGTTCGAGAGATCGTTCGAATCAACTCCAGTGGAAGAAACAGGAAAAACATGATCCATGCAACAATGTTCGCGACCATGTCAGGTTGAATTTGTCTCCAGTCCCAATTTGCTTGTACGAATGCGATCAGCGCCACCAATGCTGCGTAAAGGACAATTTTTGCGTAAGCAAACTTCATCCCACCTGCGGAGAAGTAAAAGTCTTTCCAGACGAGTGCAGATTTCCACGTGCGGCTAGTGCGAGCACGACGAGCTTTGTTGCGAGATTTCCGCCTGACAGGTGCTGTGTCGGTCTCCCGGTTAAAGACGTTGAAAGTTGACCAGGAAAGCAGGAAGAAAATCATCCCCGCCGCGAGGTTGGTGCCGACTTGCCAGGTCCAAAAAGCAGGTGCTGATCCAGCAACGAAAATCGTGGAAATTTGGGTGAAGATCGTAGTTTGCCAGTAACCATTCAGAGTGGCAAGAGCCGGTTTAGCGATTCCACTCCAATTTGGGCTGAACGACATTGCCGTTAACAGACCGTATGCCACGAGCGGAACGAGGTGGTAGCCCAAGATTAAAATGCCCGCTAGCCCGATCGCATTTCCAGTAATCCTGAAAATGACGGAACACCATAACGACAGAGATCCGACGAATAAAATGTAAGCTGCAATCGCAAGATAGCTGGCAATGATTTGAGAAAATGTGACCCCACCGAGCGTGATCGCGAGCAGGGAGAACGGAATCTGAATGACAAGAATGAGCAGCACTGACGTCAGCCGTGGGAGCGATTTTCCTACCAGAATTGTCAATGGCGACACGCCAGCAATTTGCAGCAGTGGCAACATCCGCTCTTCTTTTTCCTCCGTGATCGCATTCGCAAACAGCATCGGTACGATCAATGATGCGAAGCCGATGTTCGTGTAAACAATCATGCGGAAGAGATTCAGCCCTGGTGCTTGTGAACCAAACGAGACTTGCGCCATCGTCAGATTCAGCAGCACAAAACCAGCCAGCCCAGCCCTCATCAAGTGAGGGCTAAGTTGCCGGGCATCAACCCGCAACGAGCGAACAGTCAGAGCAAAAGTTTTTTGGTACATGAGCGATACTGAAAGAGGAACAGTTTCCCTTGCCCAAATAGTAGCATGTAGGGTCCGCTGTGCGGACCATGATTACGTCAACAATCTTTTTTTTGGTCCGCAGAGCGGATTCTACTTGGCCTCCGCGATAAGCGGCGTAACAACGTCAAGCCTACGAGCTTTCCTTGTTGAGTGGCACAATTCGCGACGATTGAGGACAATCCTGAAAGCAAACTTGAAATCAAAAGGAAAACAATGCCTACTGCTCTTGAATATACTCAGTCGATGGTCTCGTTTGATTCCGTCAGTTCTAAGTCCAACGTTGATGTCACGAATCAGGTCGAAGAGTGGCTCAAAAAGCTGGGCTGCGAAATCGAACGTGTCGATTACACCGACGCCAATGGTGTTGCAAAGTCGAACGTCATTGCAAAATTGGGAACCGGGACAGGCGGCTTGGCCTACTTTGGCCATACGGATGTTGTGCCGGCGGACACTTGGATTTTCGACGAGCATGGTCCTTTCGATCCGACGATAAAAGATGGCAAATTGTATGGCCGCGGATCGACAGATATGAAAGGCTCCGTCGCCTGTTTCTTGGCTGCGATGGAAGCAGTGCAAGGTCGGCAATTCGCAGCTCCGATCTACTTCTGCTGTACCGCCGATGAAGAAGTCGGAATGCGTGGGGCGGAGCAAGTCGTGAAACGCTCCACTCTCTATCGCGAAATGGTGGAAGGTCAAGCACGGGCGATCATTGGTGAACCGACGTTGCTGGATGTGGTTCATGGTCATAAAGGTGGCTGTTCGTTCATTGTCACATCGAAAGGGCGGGCGTCTCACTCGAGTACTAAAGAAGGGACCAACGCGAATTGGAACATGATTCCGTTTCTCGCCGAGATGAAGGCACTCAATGAAGAAATGGAAACGGATCCAAAGTGGAGAAATAATGAATTCAACCCGTCAACGATGACCATGAACCTCGGCATCAACGATCACACGCCTGCGATTAACATCACACCCCCTCAGAGTGTTTGCACAGTGTACTATCGACAAATGCCAGGGGTTGATGCTTCGCCGATCTTTGACAGATGCGAAGCCGCCGCCAAGGCGAACGGCCTTGATTTCGAAGTGATGTTTCAAGCGAATCCGTTCTACATTGATTCAAAATCGCAGTTTATTCAGGAGTGTTTGCAGTTTTCAGATAAGAAAGAACCGCGTACGGTTTCTTACGGAACTGATGGCGCCTGTTATCATGAATTGAAACAAGCAGTCGTCATGGGACCAGGCAGCATTGCTCAGGCTCATACGCACGACGAATGGATCGATCTCAAAGAATTCGACCGCGGGACAGAAGCATACTCAAAAATGATCGATTTCTGGTGCTGCTGAGAAGAGGTTGAGGATCGAGTGTTGAGGGTCCAGGGAAACGAAAACAGCGGTTGCTGAATTTCACTGGACCCTAGTCACTCGACCCTTGACCGTTCTCCTCACGCTTTAAGTGTGTGGCAAAAGCCGTTATTCTTCGCAATGTGCCCCGCTGTTAAATCGCCCATCTTAACGACTAAAAAGCGACAAGCTTTTACCGCGAAGTGAGGTAAAAGACTTGCGATGATGATGCAGGATCAACTTCAGGACGAGAATCGAATTGTGATTACCGGGGTCGGATTGACGTCCCCGAATGGCGATTCATTGGACGAATATCGAGCAGCACTTTTGGCTGGCAAGTCGGGAGTACAGCCGTTCGAAACGCGATATATCAAGCAACCGGTTCTCGCTGGAATCTGTCATTTCGACGAATTCAAATATCAAAAGCGAAAAGAGCGACGGCGTGGCACTCGAGCTGGTTCCGTCTCGATTTACTGTGCGAATGAAGCAGTTGTCGACTCTGGCATTGATTGGGAGAACTATAAAAGAGACCGCGTTGGTGTTTATCTGGGCATCACGGAACACGGGAATGTTGAGACGGAGAGCGAAATCTTCGAGATTTCCCAGTTCGACTACGACACCAAAGTCTGGTCACATCACCATAATCCACGGACAGTTGCCAATAATCCGGCTGGTGAGGTCACGCTGAATATGAAGATCACCGGTCCACACCTCACAGTGGGGGCGGCGTGTGCGGCTGGGAATGCAGGCTTCATTCAAGGGTTGCAGATGCTGCGTCTGAAAGAAGTCGACCTGGCAATCGCAGGCGGCGTTTCGGAGAGCATTCACACTTTTGGGATTTTTGCCAGTTTTGCAAGTCAGGGAGCAATGGCGTGGCACGAAGATCCTGCCAAGGCGAGTCGACCATTTGATATCAACCGGAATGGAATTGTCGTTGCTGAAGGTGGTGGGATTTGCACTTTGGAACGACTCCCAGATGCCTTGAAGCGAGGCGCCAGGATTTATGGTGAGATCGTCGGCTACGCCATGAATTCAGATGCCAGCGATTTCGTGCTTCCGAATTCAAGTCGGCAGGCAGAATGCATCGGCTTGGCTCTTAAAAAAGCGGGGCTTTCAGCGGACGATATTGATATCGTCTCCAGCCACGCAACGGCGACAGAGCAAGGAGATATTGAAGAATCCCGCGCCTTAAAAGCGGCCTTCGGAGACCGGACGACGCTTGCCATTAACAACACAAAAAGCTTCATCGGTCATGCAATGGGAGCCGCCGGAGCATTGGAATTGCTTGGGAATATCCCATCTTTCGGAGACAGAATCGCCCACGCGACGATCAATCTTGATGAGCAAGATGCCCGCTGCGATCTCCATCAAGTCGTCGCAAATCGCCCGCGACATATGGAGAAAGTTGAATATATTCTGAACAATTCCTTCGGAATGCTCGGGATCAATTCAGTTGTCATCGTCAAGAAGTTCCTTTCCGAGCATGGTGGCGTCTACGAATAATCTCGTCTTCAAGATTTTCCGTTTCGTGGCAAAGTCCTTTGCATTCAGATTGAATTCGCTGTCCAATACGAATCCCTACGTATTGACGCGGGAATGACATCATTTTTGAAACAAAAGCCGATTGAGGAGTACGCCCGGAATGACGCCACAGGATATTCGCCAAGTAATTATTGATATTCTGGAACGCATCGCCCCGGACGAGGATTTGTCCGATCTGGACGATACAATTGCGTTTCGTGAACAGATGGAACTCGACAGCATGGATTTCCTCGACAT
>JAJDEL010000168.1 GCA_029259835.1 Planctomicrobium sp.
ATTCCTCGCTGTAGCGGCAGCCCATCAGTCCCAACTTTTGAGATACCAGGTCCGATGCTCACTGGATAAATCAGTTCCGGAATATTCAGCAACATCACGTGACCATAACCTTCCTCGTAAGGGCTAAAGTTGTGGCGATGCTCTTGCCCATGCCCAAAATGGACGTGGTCTGTGGAGAGTGATTCAATTTCATGTTTGCTGTATCGATTTGTCGTGTAGTCGACATCATCATCAGCTCGCGCCAAGTACGAGACAAAGACAAGGTCGAGTCCATCGCCTTTGGCAGTTTCAAGCAGATACCGATTCGATTCCGGCTTCGTGATCTTTCTGAGATGGACGTGAGTGTTCGCGTTGCGGTATCCAGATTGATGAGCATCATAAAACCGGCGAAGTTGAAGAGTCACTTCCGCTGATTCGCGTTTCGTGAGATCCAACTCACGACTGGTCAATTCAGTCTCCAAACCAGAAAACGCTGAGATCTTCACTTTTTGTTTCGGGACGAGAACCTCTTGAGCCTGGGGAAGAACTGACCAGTCATGGATCCGGAGACTTTTGCCCAAACCCTGACCACGGTCCAGCAACTTCGGAATTGGAATCCGCTGTCCATCGCTCTCTTCGATGCGAATCAGACCAGGAATTTCGGATCCATTCGATGCATCAACAAGTCGGATCCGCAGTCGACACATGCCAGGTTCGTCAGCAGCCTGCAACACGCAACAATTCAGAAAACAGTTCAGCAAGAGTGAGACTGTGACCGCGCTTATGAAAATACGCATTTCGTAGCTCCTGGATAGATCGTGATTCTGAATCCTAAGTCTATCCGGCAGCCGTCTCTCTGAAAACGCCTCCAAGTTGAAACCCGGCATCCAAGGAGTCTGCATCACATCAATGGTGATTTCTCAGTAATAGGAGGGTGGGTGAAGTTCGAGAAAAATGGGTTCAATCTGTTTTGCGATACGGGGCAAGTTCCATACGCAGGCGCTTTCGTGATTCATCCCGCGGACGTAACCCACGATTGGAGCGATGTAGCGACTTTATTGACGATGCCAGCGGGCACGCGTGGAGAGTTGCCATCCTTTTTTTGGGAGTGGAGAATGACTCCCAAACTCTGAAATTAAAACATGACTCTGTTCTGCATCGGCTCGAAACACTTTCACGCTCACGACCAATCTGTCTGGCTTTGTGACATACAATTCCATCCCGACGAAAACTCCCTGTTCCGCCCCGACATTGAGAGTCGCAACGGATTTTTTGAGATCCTGTTTGTTCGTTCCTGACTTGGGTTCAAACTTTCCCACCGAAATAATCGTCGCTTCTATCGGCTCTGAAAGCAGGTAGGGCTGATACTTCTGAGGTACCAGCGGGAATCCCGTGACATCTTTGTTCTCGTCACCATCTCTCAGCAAGTGCAAGCCACGTGCTCCATTTCGAGGTTCTGAGCCACTATTGACTGCATTGCAAAAATCGACAATTTCCTCGGACGGAATAAGATATCGACGTTCTCCCCACTGAATCGGGGTCCACTTTTGTGCAATTCCCTGAAATCCCTTTTGATCATTATTGAACGTAAAGCCCAGGCTGATGTGATCTCCGTGGTCGGTGACCGGACCGTAGTTTCTGTCATACAGCCCTAAGCAACCGTGCCACTCAAAAAGAAAACCTGCTTCAGGTGCCATAAGCAACGATATGTTTACCCCAAGACCATCCCCTGAATAATACTCACCTGCCCATTCGTGAACGCCGCGTTTTTTGATCTCTGCCCGAATGTCAACTTTCAAGCGGTCAGCCTTTTGCGCAGCTTCGGGAGAATTCTTGGCCTTCGGTCGTTCGGCTGCAATCGCAACGACGATGACCAGAACAATAAAAATCAGAGTGGATTTCAGAAACAAGCCAGTCCGCATGATCTCACCTCGCCACGTCTATCCTACGATTCAGTCACGATACAATGATAGAGAGGTTGATTGAGAAGGACTATGCAACTCATTCACGTCATCTGCACAATCTCAATTCATGATCCTGGGAGTTGATCAAATGTTTTCGCATGCCAATGTCCAACTTGTTTGTTGAGTTTCGCTTCGCTGCACCCAACCTACCAACGAAAAAACCCCGAGCGTGGATCACGCTCGGGGTTCGGAATTCTTCTTATTTACCCAGGCCCGGGCTGTATGACTTTGACCTTAGTAAAGGTCTCCGTCGTGGCTACCGTGGTCGCCGTCTTTTGGCTTTTCGGCAATCAACGCGTCACTCGTGAGGAGCAACGTTGCAACACTCGATGAGTTTTGCAGCGCCGTGCGAGTCACTTTGACAGGATCGATGACACCGGCTTTGACGAGGTCTTCGTAGGCGTCCGTTGCAGCGTTGTAGCCTTCGTTGCCTTTCAGGTTCGAAACCTTCTCGCAGATCACGCTGCCGTCCATGCCGGCGTTGTCGGAGATCTGTGTCAGAGGTGCTCGGCAGGCACGGCGAATGATGTTGTAGCCAACTTCTTCGCCATGGCTCAGTTTGCCAGGATCGACACTTGTTGAGGCACGCAGCAGAGCAACGCCACCACCAGGAAGAATTCCTTCTTCCACAGCAGCACGGGTTGCGTGCAGGGCGTCTTCAACGCGGGCTTTCTTTTCTTTCATTTCCGATTCGGTTGCAGCACCGACATTGACCTGAGCCACACCACCGGAGAGCTTCGCGATTCGTTCTTCGAGCTTCTCGCGATCATAGTCGCTGCTGGAAGCTTCGAGTTCGTTGCGAATCTGGGCAATACGAGCTTTCAGGTCGGAAGTCTTTCCAGCACCTTCGATCAGCGTCGTGTTGTCCTTGTCGATGACAACCTTCTTCACGCGACCAAGGTCGGAGAGTTGAAGGTTTTCCATGTTGATGCCAAGGTCATCGAAGATGGCCTGTCCACCACACATGATGGCGATATCCTGCATCATCGCTTTACGGCGATCACCGTAACCAGGTGATTTGACAGCAGCAATCTGGAATGTGCCACGCAGTTTGTTGATGACGAGAGTCGCAAGGGCTTCGCCTTCGAGGTCTTCCGCAATGATCAACAGCGGCTTACCAGCGTTGACAACTTTTTCCAGGATCGGAACGATGTCTTTAATGTTGCTGATTTTCTTTTCGTGAACGAGCACGTATGCATCTTCGAGGAAACATTCCATGCTTTGTGAATCAGTCACGAAGTAAGGAGAAAGGTATCCACGGTCGAATTGCATTCCTTCGACAACTTCGAAATCAGTCGTCAGGCTTTTGCCTTCTTCGACGGTGATGACACCATCTTTGCCGACAGATTCCATTGCATCAGCGAGAATCTTTCCGATTGTCACGTCGCCATTTGAAGCAACAGAACCAACCTGAGCGATTGACTTTTTGTCACGGCAAGGAATTGCCATGTCGCGAAGTTTCTCGGTGATCTGTTCGATAGCGAGGTCCATTCCGCGTTTCATTTCGAGCGGGCTGACACCAGCAACAACGGCTTTGAGGCCTTCGTTGTAAATCGCTTCCGCCATAATCGTTGCAGTGGTTGTTCCGTCTCCAGCGACATCTGATGTCTTGCTGGCAACTTCGCGAACCATACGGGCACCCATGTCTTCGAACTTGTTTGGAAGTTCGATTTCACGAGCCACGGTCACGCCGTCTTTTGTGACGGTTGGAGAGCCGAAGCTCTTTTCGAGAATAACGTTGCGACCTTTCGGGCCGAGTGTCACGCGAACCGCTTTAGCGAGCTTACTCACACCGCGTCGCATGGCTTCCTGAGCTTCCTGATCGAAAGCAATCATCTTCGCCATGATGTTCTCCTGAGATATTTTTGAAAGTGTTTGTTATTAAGAAGGGGCAAATCGATAAATCAATGAGGCCAATAAATTGAGGCCAGTGATTAGTACGTTGCGAGGATGTCGCCTTCGCGGAGAAGGAGGTATTCTTCGTCACCGACTTTGATTTCGTCACCAGCGTAAGAACTGAAGATGACGCGGTCGCCTTCTTGGACTGTCAGCGGCAATTTGCTGCCATCGTCTTTGGTGTGTCCATCGCCAACGGCGACAATTTCACCACGCTGTGGTTTGTCTTGTGCGGAGTCCGGAAGAACGATTCCACCAGCGGTGGTTGCTTCAGCTTCCTGTCGCTTCAAAACGACTTTATCTCCAAGGGGGACAATCTTTGTGCCTCCCGATGCTTTCGCCTTGGCTTTCTTCTTCGCCATGTTAGTGACCACTCCTGCTCACAAATTTCAACAATGAACGCGGGGTGAAGTTGCCGAGCAACAATATGCTCAACGCACACCGCAGGTGTATTTCCCAGAGACCTATTACAAATCGCGTGCCACAAACACAAAAGAAGCGTAAGCTGCAACTCTAGTTGCACTTATGGATATTGATGGAATGCGAGCAAATTCATTTTGGCGGTTGAATGAAGCCTTCCGGTGAAGTCGCTGTCAAAGTGGCAGGGTCCGGATTTAGGCAGGATCTGTTCAAAATTAGCGGTTTGCCGCACACTTCTAGTCTGCGGAGAAGTTACCCTGATATCGTTTGCAGACTCTCCGGCAGCACTTCCTTGCAGACTCGCAGGATGTTGCCGCCGATGATTTTTTGAACGTCTTCGTCGGAGTATCCCCGTTGCAGCAGGCCAACGGTGATGAGCGGCCAGTTCGTCCAGGCGAGTGTCGCACGACCGGGCCAGTTGCCGCCGAGTGAACCGTCTGGCCAAAGGGCAGCGAAGCGTTTGCGGCGGCGGGAACGTTTGGGCAATTTCTTGTTTTCCGCAGCAGCGTATTGAGATGTGTGTGCGACGTCGGTGCCGATGGAAACATGGTCGACTCCGAACTTCTTGGCGACGTAATCGATGTGGTCGAGAAGCCTGGCGATGTCGCCACTCTTCCCAAGGAAATTTGGAATCAGGCAAATCCCAACAGTTCCGCCGGTGTCGCAAATTGCTTTAATGACATCGTCTGGCTTCGTGCGAATGTGTTCGTTCAATGCGTGAACGGCGGTGTGGCTGGCGACCATCGGTTTCGTCGACGCTTCGGCAGCTTCGCGGCTGCTCTTATAGCCGGTGTGGGCGACATCCACGATCACGCCAACACGGTTCATCTCTGCAATCGCTGAGCGTCCAAAGTCGCTCAACCCACCATTCGCCGGTTCTGCGCAACCATCGCCGAGCATATTTCGGCGGTTGTAAGTGACGTGCATCATGCGAATTCCAAGCTGAAAGAAATGCCGCACGTAGCCAAGCTCTTCCTCGACGGAAGTCCATGTTTGCGGAACCGGAACGCCGTTGCCGGTCAGGTACAGGCAGTGCTTACCGTTCTTCTTTGCATTTTCGATGTCCGCTGGTAGCGTCGCTCGGACCAGTGTGTCACGGAGCATGTCTCCGAGGAATGTGAATCGCGCCAACCGTTTGAGCAACCGTGTCGGAGATTGACCTTCCTCACCAGCATTTTGAAAGATGCAGGTGACGCCGGCACACTCGAACGCATGGCGAAACTCCGCACCTTCCTTGGGAACCGTTGCCGGGCGGGTCATGGATGTCTCTTCGCGAGCATCGCCGTATTCAAGATCGGATGCGCCTGCTGCGTCGAGCTTTGCGAGTGCATCTCCATCGACAGAAGCACGCGGCGCAAAACCGTATGAGTCGAAGACGACGCTCTCGGCGTGCAGCTTCAATCCACGTTCCAACTCAGCAGCACTCGGTTTGAGTACGCCCAGCGCAGCATCGCGCCCACGGATGATAGACGGGTTCTGCGTCGTAAGCAGGGGATGTTGCGCGCTTCCAGAATCGTTCTGAGCAAACAGAGTCGGACTCAATCCAGCCAGACCAACTCCGACAGGGGCAACTTTCAGGAAATCTCGGCGATCCATATTTTTCTCGTTTCGAAGAGGCATCAACTCAGTAATTTTTCAATTCAGTTGTCATTGATACGTGAAATCCTCATTATCTGGAAGTGAAGTAGATGAAATTGTTCTTTGCCCCGGTGGATCACTGCGAGCGAAGTGAGACAAAAAGTAATAATCATTCCTGACTGAGGAGACCTCTTCGATGCCGACTCGCCGTACTTTTCTCCAAACCGGTGCCGCAACGACTTTGCTTGCCGCCGCGCCTGCGTTTGTTCGTGGACAGAATCTAAATTCCAAATTGCAACTTGCTGGCATCGGTTGCGATGGCAAAGGTTGGTCTGACATCAACGAAATGGCAGGCCATGCCCAAACTCATCACGTTGCGTTTTGCGATGTCGATCTCGCGAGAACGGAGAAGGTGAAAAAGTTGCAGCCGGATGCTCCGATCTTTCAGGACTACCGTGAGATGCTCGATCAACTGGGAGACAAAATCGATGGTTCGACCGTCTCAACCCCAGACCACATGCACGCCCGGATTACTTCTGATCTGATGAAGATGAAGAAGCATGTTTACTGTCAGAAACCGTTGACGCACAACGTGAGCGAAGCGCGACACATTCGTAAGCTGGCAAAAAAAACCGGCGTCATTACTCGACTCGGTAACCAAATCCATTCGCACAGTCACTACCGCACGGCGGCAAAAACGATTCAGGATGGTGTCATTGGTAAAGTGAAGGAAGTTCGTTCGTGGTGTGCCGCAACCGGACATGGAAAGTCCGGGTACATGGATCGTCCGACTCATCCAATTGCTCCGCCGGAAACAGTGAAATGGGATCTCTGGGTTGGAGTTGCTCCGATGAGACCTTACGGAGATGTGAAATGCTACCACCCTTGGGGTTGGAGAGATTGGCAAGATTTCGGCAACGGAGCACTCGGTGATTTCGGCTGCCACATTTTCGATCCTGTCTTTACAGCGCTCAATATCACTGGCGCACCGACAGACTTCACCGCTCATCACACTGGCATGAACGACGAAGTTTGGCCAGCTCAGACAAATGTGAAGTACACATTCCCAGGAACCGAATACACGTCCGACCGTTCAATTAAAATTAGCTGGGACGATGGAGGTTCTCTGCCAAGCGTTAGCGGAACTGGCATTCCCGGTTCAGTCGCTCTTCCAAGAAGCGGATCAATTTTCATCGGCGAAAACGGATCGCTCGTTCTGCCTCACGTTGGCGCAATGAGCATTTACGTCGGCGGAAAAGCTTCTGACAAGAAACCTCCAGTTCTGGAAAGTTTGAATCACTACCACGGCTGGGTCGATGGTTGCCTCTCCGGCAAGCAGCCAAGCGATGGTTTTGAATACGGCGGAGCACTCACGGAAGCGGTACTGCTCGGGAATATCGCGATTCGTTATCGCGGCAAGAAACTCCAATGGAACGGAGACGCCATGGAAATCACGAACAACAAAGACGCCAACAAATGGCTCTCGCGAAAGAATCGCGACGGCTGGAAAATGGATTCGTAAGTAACGTTTTCGTTAGCCGCACACTTCAAGTGTGCGGCTTTTTTTATTTCAACTCTGCAAAGTCAAATGAATCCAATCCGCGCCGCCGCTGTTCAGTTTAATCATGTTCCTGGCGACAAAGCTGCGAACTTGAAGACGATCGATTCGTTCATCAAGCAAGCCGTTGAGCAGAAAATCGATCTAATTGTTTTTCCTGAGATGTGCATCACCGGATACTGGCATGTTCGAAACTTGAGTCGTGAGGAAATTGAAGAACTAGCCGAACCGGTCCCGGATGGGCCTTCTTCTCAGTTCCTGCTGGATCATGCAAAGCAGACTGGTATCTCTATCGGTGCCGGACTGATCGAGATTGGGGAAGATGGCAACCTTTACAACTCGTTCGTTGTTGCGATGCCTGATGGAAGAATCGAGTGCCATCGGAAGCTGCATTGCTTTATCAGCGAACATATGAGTTCCGGCGATGACTTCACCGTCTTCGATCTCCCTCAAGGAGTGCGAGTCGGAGTTTTGATCTGCTACGACAATAACATTGGCGAAAACGTCCGCATGAATGCGTTGATGGGGGCAGAAGTTCTGCTGGCTCCACATCAAACTGGTGGTTGCAACTCGCCAAGTCCGCGCTGCATGGGAGTTGTCCCCCCTGCCCTGTGGGAGAATCGAATTGAAGATCCGGAGACCATCGAAGCAGAATTCAAAGGGACCAAAGGCCGTGCCTGGCTGATGAAATGGCTCCCAGCCCGTGCGCACGACAACGGTCTGTTCCTCATCTTTTCGAACGGTGTCGGTGTTGACGACAACGAAGTCCGCACCGGCAATTCAGTGATCCTCGACCCATACGGCGATGTCCTCAACGAAACCTGGAAAGCTCAGGATGAGATGGTCGTCGCCGATCTCGATCCAGCAGTAAGAGAAATGTGTACCGGCCAACGCTGGCTCACAACCCGCCGCCCAGAACTCTTCAAGTTGTTAACAGAAAAAACCGGAATTGAAGAGGACACCCGCGCTGTTCGCTTTCGTCGACAGGGCACATCTGAATAACGGTTCTCTTAAAACGGTTCATAAACCCATTCAAACGCAATTGCAAATGCGTTGTAGCTGCCGTGGATGAACATTGCTGTGATGAAGTATGGGACGCCTGATTGAATCGCAGGCATTGTTTTTTCGTCGATCGTTGTTTTCCAGATTCGCGATAAGCCCAGTGCAGAGACGACGCAGCAGAGTGAATGCAACGCGACGCAGACTGTCCAACGCCAGCGAGTGAGGACGTTATCCCAGTTGAAGAGTTCGACATTCAAGTACATGACATTTTCAACCGCAGCAAACACAAGCCCGCCAGCTATCGCACACGCAAAGATTTGAAACCTGGATTTGAAGAGATAAGGTCGCCGCTCAACGACCCAGAGTGGGATTGCGACTTTCATCAACTCTTCAGCAACTGGTCCGATGAGGACAACATGCACGGGAAGCAACATGGCAGGCATGTAGATTGATCCGATCAAGACACCCAGAATCGCCAGCGGGCCAGCGAGTAATGCCCAGCAAAAGGCCAGCGCCCAGGAATCAAGAAAACCTGTCTGTGATATTCGCCAAGTGAGCCAATAGGCGTAAGTCATCGCACCTTCTGGTGGAGGACCGGTCACATTTTCAGAAACTGCTGGCTCACTCCAGACTGACTGGTCGATCACATCATCGATGTTTTCCCGTACTGTTGCTTCGTTGATGCGAGCTTCTGCCTTCGCCTCGGAGGGGTCGCGTTGCCATCCACCAGATTGAAGGTGAGGTTCGTTTTCAATGGAATGGTCACGCTTGGCCACGTCGTTTCACTCCGAACTTGAAGCCTGGTAGGCAGTTGCCGATCCAAGGATACACGCCATCGGCATTGCATTCTTCCCACGTGTCATCGCTCCACCGCCGACGTCCGCTGTTTCCAGTCGAACGTTACAGATTGCGTTGAAACCTTGCTCTCTTGCAGACTTGATCAAACGCAGCAGCGTCTCACGTCGCGAGCGTTCCTGCATTCTTTGAAAGCTGCGCACCTCGCCGCCGAAGATTCCGCGAATTTTGGCAAAGAACGTTTTCAGGTAGTCGCTGGCGATCACGGTTTCCGCATAAACGATTGTTGGGGTTTGGTCAGAACGCGTCGCTGCCGGAAACGACTTCAATTGAGTCACAATGATGTCACTGGCTTCTTCCTCGCGCCTTTCCAGGCTGCGAAGATGCCGGTATTCACTAACCCGTCCTCCAAGGATTCCAATGAGCGGAATACTCACAGCAAGAATGAGAAAGAACACGCCGAAGATCATGTCGACGAATGATTCATCCACAGAAATTCTCCAATTAAATTCATACGGTCAATGGAAAAGTGAAGCTCAGCCAACCCTGGATGGTTCCACAACGACGGCCGTTCCGTATGAGTAAAGTTCAGCGGCTCCCTGAGTCACAGCACTGGTTGTGAACCGCACGTTGACGACAGCGTTCGCTCCCAACTCTTCGGCCTGTGCCATCATCCGCTCGACCGCTTGTCGGCGAGATTCCGTCAGCAATTCCGTGTAACCTTTCAGTTCACCACCGACGACGTTTTTCAACCCCGCCATGATGTCCCGCCCGATGTTCTTGGCGCGAACCGTGTTTCCCTGAACCAGGCCCCGAATTTCGGTGATTTCGTGGCCGACAATAGTTTCCGTGTTTGTCACGATCATTGAATGCGAATCCTTAAAATAAAGTTTTTGTGAGAATCAACGGTATCACACTCTCGTGATACGTGCTGCGAGAGCCCGTGGTTCACCAAACAATGATGAAATGTTCCGGGCTGCCCACTTTTCTCAAAAAAAATACTGCACTGATCAACTGTTGTTGACGGGTTGATCTGTATCGATCTCGTTGGTGCAACTTGAGTTACGAAGCATCCACGAGTATGAATTTAAGCATTCTTAAGGATCTGAATCAAGGCTGCGGATAATGGTTGAAGTCACAGCGCTGTTAAATTAAGAAGACTACATAAACTTTGTGGAGATTGTACAGCAGTGGGTGCCCCTAACCTGCGGAGTGATGAATGACGAAAATGAAGTTACGAGGAGTGGTTTTGTGTCTGGTTGCATCTGCTGCCATTTTGACTGGAGCAGATTCAGGTTCGACGACAAAACCGCTCACTGAGAACAAGCTGATTCAGCGAATGTATGCCTCAGCCACCAACCATCGTGGTCGGACTGGAATGTTCAATCAGAAACTTGATGAGACTCTCTGTAATCAGGCACAAGCCTGGTCGAACAATATGGCAAACCGCAACATGATGTACCATGGTGGTGGAGAACAAGTTGTTGGAAGCGGCTACGGCTCTCCAGAAGCATGCGTACAAGGATGGATCAATTCCCCAGGCCACAGAATGTGGGTTCTTGGTGGAAACGGACGTTGCGGCTTCGGCGTGCAACGTTCATGGAGTGGACAATGGTACTACGCTGGCGTCTTCCGCTAACGTACTGCTTCAAACTCTGAAAACTCAACGCCTCGACGAGAACCATCTCGTCGAGGCGTGTTTTTTAGCTAAACTGCTTTATTTAGAGTGGCTTCTGTTTGAATTTCTCAGGCCGAACATCTGGCAGGAATTGAGTCTCGGAATTAAGATCGTCCGGTCAATGATTGAGACGCAGATGCACACTTTGAACTCGCTTTTTCATGTCTGGCAGTCCATGGTCAAGAATATCTTGCTGTTAAGAGAAATGATTGTGGAATACTGAGTGGCAACGTTGACCCAAGGAATAACTCTTATTATCACGCATCCAACGAGATGAAACAGTCAATAGTTGTAGCGTAAGTGAGAGTTGACTCATGAAGGAAAGTCCAGAGGCTGACCCTTCTGAAAAAATCGAGACTTCAAAGCAGGAACGTCAACCTGTTGTTGATGAAGATCGACGCGGTTTCCTGGGGAGCGCGGCAGTAGCATCGATGCTGGGTGGACTGGCGGTTGGCTATGGAGCTTTCGCCAGCCACGCCATTCGGTTTCTTTACCCTGCAAATGTTGGTGAAAGCATCTGGCAATTTGTCTGCACGCTTGATCAATTAAAAATCAATGAATCAATGCCATTTACAATGCCCTCTGGAGCAAAGATTGTCGTGGCCCGGCAAGCGGAGGGAGAGACAGCCGATGCATTTATCGCTCTCTCGAGTATTTGTCCTCATTTGGGCTGCAAAGTTCACTGGGAGGCGGCGAATGATCGTTTTTTCTGCCCCTGCCACAATGGTGCCTTCGATGCACAAGGAGCCCCTACTGAGGGACCACCTGCAAGTGCCAATCAATACCTCATGCGTTATCCACTCTCTGTTGACAGGAATCTATTACTGATTGAAGTCCCGGTCGATGCGGTCAATGTTTCCAACGCAGGGGAAACAGCATGAGTGGGATAGGAAAATGGCTACAAGAACGGATTCCAATTAGTGGCGTTCAAATTCAGGAACTGACGAACGAGCCGGTCCCGAATCACCTGAAACGCTGGTGGTTCGCTCTGGGTGGAACACCTGCATACTTGTTTGTTGTGCAGATCGTCACAGGAATTTTGTTGGCGTTCTACTATCAACCTGCCGCTTCGACTGCGTTTGAATCTGTCAGATACATCACCGAGGAAGCAACATTCGGCTGGTATTTACGCAGCCTGCACAAATGGGCTGCAACGCTCATGATCGCATCGGTGATCTTGCATCAAATGCGCGTCTACTTCACTTCCGCGTACAGACAACCGCGAGAGTTGAATTGGGTCATCGGCATGGCCTTACTGATGTGTACGCTGCTGACCGGGTTCACCGGATACAGCTTGGTTTTTGAACAACTCAGCTATTGGGGTGCCACGGTTGCTGCCAACATTAGCGATGCAGTGCCTGTCGTCGGCCGATTTTCAAAGCAGATGCTCCTGGCCGGCGATTCATACAACGAGAGAACGTTATCGCGCTTTTACATTTTGCACGCTGCCGTATTACCCACGACAATCATTATTTTAGTTGCCGTTCATATTGCGTTCATTCGCATGCACGGTGTGACGGAACTGAAGTTTGAGGATGAGCCAGAAGACAAGCCGCAACATTTCAACTTCTTCCCAGATCACATTCTGACAGAACTGATGATCGGCTTAACGTTGATGATTGTTCTCAGCGCCCTGGCAACAATCTTTCCAGCCAGTAAGGGGCCGAAAGCGAACCCCATGATCACACCTGAAGTGATCAAACCAGAATGGTTTTTCTATGTCTCCTTCCGTTGGCTCAAACTCTTCTCTCTGACTTTTGCCGTCCTCAGTACAGGTTTTATTGTCTCCGCAATGTTTCTCTGGCCTTGGATCGACAAAGTGTTGCGAAAAGTGACAGGCAATGAAGATATCAGCGTTTACATCGGCATCATTGCCACATTCCTGTTGGTCGGACTGACCGTCTGGGAAGCCGCAGTCGCTCACTGATTTTTGACCTTTTTGACAAATTCACGCATACGTTATTTCATTATCGAGGCAGTAAGCAGGCATTCATGAAAGTTCAAACAAAACAGTACATTGTCGGTTTTCTCGGGTTAGTGTTTTTGGCTTCACTTGTGTTCGTGCAGTTCATGGAAGTTGAACGCAAGAAGGAAGAATCTGGGAACGGAACAGCCCATGTCGCGATTCCAGCAAGTTCGAAATCGTGTGTGGAATGCCACCAGAAGTCTTCACCAGGTATTATCGACCATTGGGAGGGAAGTACCCACGCTTTGAAAGGCGTTGGGTGTGTCGAATGCCACAAAGCAGCACATGGTGAAGTCGACGCTTTCGATCACTACGGTGCGACAATCGCAACTGTCGTGACGCCGAAAGACTGCGGTCGCTGCCATCAAACAGAAACCGAAGAATTCCTCGCCAGCCACCACGCTGCGGCAGGGAACATCCTTGCTTCGCTGGATAACTTCCTGGCGGAAACAGTCGAAGGCGCACGAGTTCCCTTCAGCCCACATTCCAAAACACCAGGCATGGAAGTCAGCATGGTCAACGGAATGGCAAGCGTGAACGTCGGTTGCCGTCAGTGTCATGGAAGTAAAATTGCGTTAAAAGGAAAAGATGGCAGTTTGATTACTGTTGAAGATCTCAAGCCAGACGAAAATGGACTGCCTACGAACGTGGAAGCTGTCGCATTGATCATGAAAGACGACAATGGACGCCCGGTCTTGGATGCCAGCAGTTGGCCGAACACCGGGATTGGACGATTGAATTTGGATGGTTCGCGTGGTTCTTGTTCTGCTTGCCATTCCCGGCATGACTTTTCACCACGACGCGCTCGACAACCTGAGAACTGTGGCAAATGTCACCTCGGACCTGACCATCCACAGAAAGAAATTTATGAAGAATCCAAACATGGCGTCGCGTTCCGCGACCTCAAAGAACACATGAACCTGGATGCCAAAGACTGGGTGCTGGGAGAAGATTACACTCAGGCGCCAACGTGTGCGACGTGTCATATGTCTGGCCACTCTCGCAATGGTGGTAAAGTGACTCACGACCCTGGGAAAAGACTTTCCTGGACCAATCGTCCACCCATCAGTCAGCTACTCGATACCGACAAAGATGGCAAACTGATCAAAGAGAAAGACTCGGTCAAGCGGCAGGCACTCATCGAGAGTTCCTGGCAGGAAAAACGACAGGAAATGAAGAACGTCTGCCTGCATTGCCAT
>JAJDEL010000169.1 GCA_029259835.1 Planctomicrobium sp.
CAAGCTGAAAGAGACGAACCGGCTTTATCGGAATCAAGCACCTGACGCCTTTGTGGAGGTGGCAGACGCCGCGGGGTTCATTGAGACGGACTTCTCGCAGGGAGTCACCTGTGGTGACTTCAACAACGATGGTTTTCAGGATCTTTTTGTTTGTAATTTGGGCGGGAATCGTTTCTATGAAAATCTGGGAGACGGAACATTTTCGGAGATCACAATGGAATCAGCAATCGCTGGTGATAACTGGTCCATGAGTGCGGCATTTGCGGATTTGAATCGAGACGGTCTCTCTGATTTGTACATCGTGAATTACCTGAATGCCGAGGAAGTCCGCGCAGCGGAGTGCAATTTCGATGGCAAGTCGAGAGCCTGCTCGCCGACAATGTTTCAAGGGACGAACGATCAGGTTTACTTCAACATGGGGAACGGTCAATTTCGCGATGTGAGCGACTCCATCGGTGTTGGTGAGCATCAAGGGAAAGGGATGGGACTCGTTGTTGCGGATTTCACCGGGAATGGATCGCTGGAGGTCTTCGTCAGTAACGACAGCGAAGCGAATTTCTTCTTTGCAATCGATAAGGAAACTGCCGCGAAAGCGATTCCACGGTTCGAAGAACGCGCTGTGATTTCTGGCCTGGCAACCGATGCTTCCGGTCGAACGCAGGCCAGCATGGGAGTCGCGACAGGCGATCTCAACAGCGACGGTCGACTCGATCTATTAGTCACAAATTTCTACGGCGAATCGAACACATTGTACGTTCAACAAGACTCTGGAACATTTCAGGACGAGACAAGCTCGACTGGTCAGCTGAAGCCCGGCAGCATGCAAATGCTTGGTTTTGGAACGCAGTTTCTCGATGCTGATTCAGATGGTGACCTTGATCTCGTGATTGCAAATGGGCATGTCGACAGAACATCCGTCACCGGCGAACCTGACCTCATGCGACCGCAGTTCTACTTGAATACCGGAGAGAGTCGTTTGGAACACGCGCGAAGTTATTATAACGGAAGCGGCTTCGAGAAACCATCTCTCGGTCGGGCGGTCGCAACGCTCGATTGGAATCGAGACGGGCGCACCGACTTCTGCATGACCCATCTCGACCAACCATTTTCATTGTTCCAGAACGAAACCTCAGACGCCGGGGATTATGTACGTTTCAAGCTGGTCGCCACCCACGGAGAAAGAGACGCCATCGGAACAGAAGTGACCATCAAAGTCGGCAACGAAACCTGGACTCAACAATTAACCAGTGGCAACGGCTATCAAGTTGCGAACGAGAAAGTACTTACCTTTGGAACCGGGGACCACCAAATCATAGAAGAGGTGACAGTCAATTGGAGAGAAACACAGCCAACGAGGTACAAGAATCTCGTGTCGGGGCGAACGTACCTCTGCCGCGAGGGGAGTAATGAGTTGCTGGAAGTTGATTGAAGAGTTTTGTGGCTTCGCAGATACTGATAGGAGAATATTATGAAAATTATTTTAGATTGGCGAACAGTCGAGCAACCAGAAGATGGGCCTGAAGAAGCGGGTGTCTACGCAATGGTTGGACATGTCTACGGAACGGATCAAAGGCAATTGCTCTACATAGGTGAAGCGAAAAAATCCGTAAAAAAAAGGTGGAATGATCCGAAACATTATGATTGGCTTCGTGGTGAACTGCGCCATCCTCTCGGATCTCTGCACTGCGCGACGATGTCCGATGAGGCGTTGATCTCGGATGTTGAATCAATGCTCATTTTTGTGCATCAACCGAACCAGAACTCCAGTAAACTCAATAACATTAAATTGAATAAGTTATTTTCAGGCGAACGAACGGTGATAGAAAACGTAGGTGATATTCCATTCGGAATGCTCTCTGATTTGGATTCACACCATGAATACTGGGACTACTACGCCGCAGAGTGAAAGCTTCAGATCATATGCGACTCTAAAAATCTGAGCATCAATTCCGACTAATTGTTTCATTCAAATTCAGAATCACTCTGGCAACGGCGGTCCAGGCCGCGAGTTCTGGGCGGTTGAGGTTTTCTTCGATATCGTCAAGACCGACGCCGAGGATCTTGTCGACTGCCATGGGATGTTCCTCATAGTGCTGACGGTTTTCTTTTAAGAGGTCGAGGACCACTTTGAGTTCAACCTCATCCGGAGCGCGAGAAACGGCTTTTCGAAATGCGAAGGTTAGTCGAGTCTCGTCTGTCTTGCCGCCATCGAGCAGGATTTGTTCGGCGAAACTTCGCGCTGCTTCGACGAATGATGGATCGTTCAATAGGACCAGTGCTGCGAGAGGAGTGTTCGAGCGCGGGCGTTGCGCCGTGCATTCTTCGCGACTGGGGGCATCGAACGCTTTTAGCATTGGGTGCAGGAATTGGCGCTGCCAGTGAATGTAGACACCGCGCCGATATTGTTTTGCATCTTTGTCAGAAGTGTACTCGCGCTTTGGGAAGTTCAGATGTCGGTAGTAGCCACCGGGTTGGTACGGGCGGATACTGGCACCGCCGTATTCATCGTACAATAAGTCTGCGATCATTAACGCATTGTCGCGAACGACTTCTGCTGGCAGTCGGTAACTTCCCTGACGGGCGAAGAGTTGATTGTATGGATCAACTTCGAGCAGGTGATCTGTGCTTGCGGAGGACTGCTTGTAAGTTTCGCTGAGTAGGATCTCCTTCATCAGTTTTTTGATGTTCCAACCGCTCTCGATGAATTCAACAGTCAGGTGATCGAGTAATTCCGGATGAGTCGGTGGTTCCCCCTGTCCTCCGAAGTCGTCGAGCGAACGCGAGAGACCAGTGCCGAAGAGAAGATACCAGAACCGGTTCACTTGGACGCGCGCTGTGAGTCCCCCAACGCCGTCTTTTGAGTCGGTCAACCAGTTCGCGAGGTCGAGACGGGTTGCTCGGTCGGTTCCACGGATCTTGCCAAGAAATTCCGGAACGGCAGGAACCACAACCGGTCCGCTATCGTCGAGCCAGTTGCC
>JAJDEL010000170.1 GCA_029259835.1 Planctomicrobium sp.
TGTTGCTCGATGGAATCTTTCGGGATCGAAAGTTCTTTGCCTTCGGCATCTCTGAGGAACAGTTCCGTTGCGGTTTCACGAGCTTTGATGCCGGAAAGAATTTTCCCTTCATCGGTGGCGACGACGACCGTGTGGTAGCCTTCTTTCACTTTTGCATTGGGATCAAGGAGTGATTCGACGATGTAGTCCGGCTGAGCTGTTGCCCCTAGGCTGACGATGTTCGACCCGATCAATCCACCAGCAGGTCCAACGGAATGGCACTTGAGGCAGTTGAGATTGGCACGCCGGAAAATTTGTTCGCCGCGAGCAGGGTTTCCTTTGGTTCGAACTTCATCGACGAGAGCGTTCATCTCGGCGGCGGAAAGTTTCACTGGATCTTGATTCAACTGTCCGGCAGTACGCAGGAGTTTGGAAAGTTCGGAATCCTGTTGACCAGAAGAACTGAGGACTCGGGCGCCGACAACAGCGATGTCTTTGGGAACCGTTTGATCCTTCAATGCTTTCGCGAGTAAGTCGGTCGCCCCCTTACGCTGAAGGACTGCCTGGAAGAAGGGCTGTGCCTGTTCGACATTCGTTGATTGAAGAAACTTCACGGAAAGTTGAGAAGCCTGCTGTGGTCGGAAACGCAAGAGTTCCTGAATGGCTGCCCGACGAAGTATGAGCGCCGATTTGCTCTTGGCAATTCTGGTCAATTCAGCTGAAGATGGCTGATCGGCGAAGGCTCCGAGCGCCTGAATGGCGACAATTTTCTCGGACAGGTCACGGTTCTTGCCTTGAGAATGGGTTAATACGAGACCCCGTAATGGTTGATGTTTCCATGCTCCGAGGCATTGAATCACGGCGGATCGAATGGCAGGGTTCTTTGAGTCTGCGAGAGTTTTGACTTTCCCCAAGTCGCGTGAAGGAACGATCTTTCGATTCTGAGCGGCAGCGAAAAGTGTGTGTAGCAGGGCATGTTGCTGTTCTTCGGATTGTTCTGCGGCAGTTGCCTGATCGAAGATGATGCCAAGTTGTTCTGTTGTTCCGATGTCCGCAATCACGGCAAGAGCATCCCCTTGTGCTTGACCAGAGAGGCTGCCTTGTTTGATCTTTTCAACTAAAGTCGCCGTCCCGGCTGCTGAACCTGTAGAGCGTAGTAAAAACGGTAGAGCTTGCGGTGGTGAATTGATTTCGAGGTCGCCACTGACAAGAACAGGCGTCCAGTACGATTCGAGGTCACGGCATGTCAGCCACAAGGCGTAATCGATGTTGGTGTCGACATCGAAGTTGAGTGCCTGAAGAGCGACTTCCACCGCGGCAGGTTGTTTGACTTCTGCAAGAGCGCGGATCGCTTCGAGCCGTACTTGTGGATGGTCGTCAGTCACTCGTGCTGAAAGTAACTCAAGGGGTGAATCAATTTTGCGAACCAATTGTCCGATGACTCGAGTTGCTGCTGCACGAACTTTGTGGTCTTTACTGCTGAGGCAGCGACCGAGCAATGTTGGTTCCAGTTTTCCGAATGATTGATGAATCCAAAGTGCTTCCAAAGTGAGCGTGTCGAGTTGATTATCTTTCGGAAGACCAGCGATCCAGCGGTCGACTTCCGGAAGAACTTTTGCTCCCCGTTCCTTCAAGACAACTTTCGCCTGACCTCGCGAATAACGATTAGCAGTTGTGACTTTCTGAAGAAGGTCTGCGGTGGACAGTTTGGTGAGGTCGACATTTTTGAGTGCCGGTTTGCCGGTGTAGGTGACTCGCCAGATGCGACCATGAGTGTGGTCGCGGCGTTCATCGCGAAAATCGACTTCTCCATGCTGGATGATCGGGTTGTACCAGTCGGCAATATAGATCGCTCCGTCTGGACCTTGCTTCACATCAATCGGGCGGAAGGCAACGTGATTCGACTTAATCACTTCCTGTTGTTCCTGTGAGCGATAGCCGGACTCATCTTCAGTGACCACAAACCGGCAGACGCGATGACCGCGAAAGTCGTTCGTGATCATACTTCCTTGCCAGTCATCCGGGAGGTGTTCGCTCTCAACGATTTCCAGTCCGCAATGTTTCGGGCTGCCGGGGTTGAGTCCATGCAGGATGCGTGGTGCTCCGTAGGCGGTTATGTAGTAAGCGCCGGGGACCATGTAATTGATCCCTTCCCCGCCGGCTCCGTCGGTTCCGAAAGTTTGTCCGTAGCGATTGAAGTCGGTTCCCCACTGATTCACAAGACCTCTGGCGAAGACGCTCAGTTCGAGTGTTTCCGGTCGAAATCGCCACATTCCGCCTGCGTTGAGGCGGCGAATCCCCCAAGGAGTTTCGATGTGACTGTGGATGTAAATTGACTGATTGAAATAGAGATGGCTTTCCGGTCCGTAGCGAAGCGTATGAATAATATGGTGCGTATCTTCCGTGCCGAATCCGGAGAAAACGATTCGCTTTTCGTCTGCTTTGCCATCGCCATTCGTATCTTTGAAGTGCAGCAGTTCGGTACTGGCACCGACGTACACGCCACCGTTTCCCGGGGCGACGGCAGTCGGGATGAGAAGTCCTTCGGCGAAAATTTGCGTCTTGTCGCTGACGCCGTTTCCGTCGAGATCCTGGAGATAGAGCACCTTGTCGCTCGCTTTGGCGCCGACTTCGATGTGTGGATACGTTCCAGAACTGGCAATCCAGAGTCGTCCTTGTGGATCGAAGTTCATTTGGATCGGCTTGGCGATTTGCGGATCGGCAGCGAATAGGTTGACTTCAAATCCTTCCGGCAAGATGAACGTCTTTCGTTCAAGTTCCGGGTCCGGCGACGGGATGACTTTCAAATCGCGCTGAGCAAACAGGCTCTCACTCAAAATGAGGAGACAACAGAAGGTGAAAAATAACGCTCGAAACAATTTCATTGATAAACCTGTGTAGTGCCAATTGGATTCACGATTTGAATCCTGCACCGTCGGGTCCGCTTTGTGGACCATTGGTATGGGTGATTGTTTTTGGTCCGCACGGCGGACGCTGCTCATTTCCTGATGAAGATCATGATCATAAACAACACCTGCAACGGTGTCATCTTCGCGTGAGAGTTTCATCAAGATTGAGCAAGATGTTCGATAAGACCGTCCAGGCAGCCTGAGTTTCCGGAGGTGTCTGTGCATCCTCTCGAAGACCGATGGCTTGGAGCTTTTCAGCGGATGTTGAATTTTGAGTGAGCTGCAGACTCAAGGATTCAAACGTTTTGTTGAGGACAGACTGTTCCTCTAAAGAAGGTTCTCGCGCAGTGCACAGCATGAATCCGAACGACAATTGACTTTCAATCGAGTTGCCTCCTTCGTTCAAGATTCGACCGGCGAGAGCTTGTGCCGCTTCGATGTAAACAGGGTCGTTGAGTGTGACAAGAGCCTGAAGCGGGGTGTTCGTTGGGATTCGCCTGATTGTGCAAACTTCGCGGCTGGGAGCATCGAAGGCATCCATTGACGGATACGGAATTGAACGTCGCCAAGTGGTGTAGAGACCGCGTCGATATTTGTCTTCACCCTTGCTTGTTTCCCAATCTGTTGAACCACCAAATGCGGCACGTAGACCGAGTTTTGGTCGAGGTGGGTTCACCGATGGTCCGCGCATTTTATGACTGAGAAGTCCCGAAACAGCCAATGCCTGATCTCGAATCATTTCTGCGGAGAGGCGGAACCGAGGACCTCTGGCGAGCAGGCGATTCTTGGGGTCGAGTGCCGTTAATGATTCGTCGACTGTTGAGGATTGTCGGTAAGTTGCCGACGTGACGATCAGCTTCAAGAATTTTTTTTGCTGCCAGCCACTATCCATGAATTGAATCGCGAGCCAGTCGAGAAGTTCGAAATGGCTCGGTAGTTCTCCTTGCATCCCGAAATCCTCGCTTGTTTCAACGAGTCCGAGACCAAAGAGGATTTCCCAGTACCGGTTTGCGAAGACGCGAGCCGTGAGTGGATTCGCCGGATCGACCAACCATTTCGCGAAGTCGAGGCGCGTTGGGTTTGGAGTTTCCAGTGGATGGAATTCCTTCAGCACACCGGCAGTTACTTCTGGTCCAAGGTCGAGGAAATTGCCGCGAACCTGAATGTTTGTCTTGCGGTGCTTCTCGGCGGGGAGTTCCCGCATAATCGGAACCGTGATCGCTTTGATTGCGTTGAGTTGCTTTTCGGTGCTGACAATTTGCTTCTGGAGCTTGTCGATTTCCGGATTATTTTTGCCGAGATATTCGGCAATGGCGGCTTTCTCTTCTTTCGTGATCTCTTTCGAAGTTTTTGGGACTGCGACCAGGGTCTCTTTCTCGTTTGCCTTTAATTTTTCTTTAGCCCAGATCGGTGTCTTGTCTGCGTCGAGTAGGACCACTCGGAAGCCGTTGAGTCTTTGGCCGACGCCAGGGCTGTCGCTCCGATTCCACACGACAATGCGGTCAATATTGTGAACTTTTCCCAAGTCGACTTGCCACCAGGGAGCGAGTCCGTTTTCAGTGTGGGTGGTCGATTTCGCGTCGAAGAAATGACCGTCGGTATTGCCGTCGATTGCGAGATTCGCTGATGCATTATAGGACGTGCTGATCTGCGTTGCATTTTTCCCAAGAGCGATTTGCTCTTCTCCAGAAAAGACTTGAACTTCTGCGAGCGAAAGGAATTCTGACCTTCCAGGAATATCGATCCTGACGAACTGAGCAGCTATCGGCCCCTCTGGCAGTAGGAGATCAGTCGGCTTGCTGGCCTCTGAGGATTGAAGCGTTTTTAGTTTCTCCTTGAGTGTGTCGATCTTCGCCTGTACGTTCTTCTTCTTCTCGATGAGTTCGGGAGTCCAGGTTTCCAGAAGCGGGCCTTCGTCGCGGCGGTCGGCATCTTCGGTCTGATTGAGAATCGCAAATACGCGGAAGTATTCCTCTTGCGAAATCGGATCGTATTTGTGCGTGTGACATTGGGCGCACCCCATTGTCAGTCCCATCCAGATTTGCATCGTTGTATTCACTCGGTCAACGATGGCGGCGCTGCGGAACTCTTCGTCGTCGGTTCCGCCTTCACTGTTTGTCATCGTGTTGCGATGGAACGCAGTCGCAATCAATTGATCGTGTGTGGGATTCGGAAGCAGGTCACCTGCAATTTGTTCAACGGTAAATTGGTCGATGGGAATGTCTTTGTTAATCGCATCAATAACCCAATCTCGATATTGCCAGATCACGCGAGGTGGATCGTCGGCATAGCCTGCCGAGTCGGCATAGCGTGCCAGATCGAGCCAGATTCTCGCCCACCGTTCCCCGTAGGCAGGCGAAGCGAGTAAGCGGTCAACGAGATGTTCGTACGCGAGCGGCGTCTCGTCACTTAGGAAGTTCTCAATCTCTTCTGGACTTGGTGGAAGGCCGGTTAAATCGAGTGAAAGACGCCGGATGAGGGTGCGGCGCTCTGCCTCAGGAGAAGGTTTGAGTTCTTGCTGGTCTAGCTCTCGCAGTACGAAATGGTCCAGCCCGCTACGGCACCAATCCGGGTTGCTGACTTCGGGAAGTTTCGGAGAGATCGGGGCGACGAACGACCAGTGCTTGTCGTATTTTGCACCTTCGGCGACCCACTGCTTGAGCGTTTCGACCTCTTGTTTGCTGAGTGCGGCGCCTTGGTCGGTTGGTGGCATTCTCGTCGATTCATCATTCGTGAGAATCCGAGCGATTAGTTCACTCGCATCGAGTTGCCCAGGAACGATTGCCCGCTCGCCACTTTCGAGTTCCACTTGAGAAGACTCAGCATCGTCAAGACGCAAGCCGGCTTCACGTGTATCAGGGTCAGGACCATGGCACTTGTAACAGCGTCCGGAAAGAATGGGGCGCACATCTCGCGTAAAACGAATTTCGTCGGCGTTCGACACTGTTGAAAGCGTGAAAATCCCGAGCAGCGAAAGAATGCAAAGTCGATTGTTCATGAACAATTCCGTTGAAAAAATTCCTGCGTTCAATTTGATGCGAAGTTACCGTAGGGCCGGTATCAATCAATGAAATCTAGCGGGACGTCGAGTTTCGCGGAGAGTTCCGTGAGTTGCCTCCACGTTTCGTCAGGAATGGTGACGCCGTTTGCCTGTCGTTCAATTTTTCGTCGCTCTTCAATTTCACCTGGCAGGAAGATTTCATCCACGCCTGGCAACTTCGGACAATCCTTAATGTGGCTGACGTACTGGCGCATCCACGAATCGTATTCATCCTGAGAGAGGAACTGCTCGACATCGATCAGTTGAAGCCAGACGCCGTTTGCTCCGCGCGGCAAATCCGTTCGACAAACACCACTTCCGGAAAGCATTCCGCAAAAGACATCGACCATCACGGACAAGCCGTAGCCTTTATGTCCGAGCATTGGTCCGCCGAGTGGAAGGATCGATCCGTCTGGCTTGTCGTAATAGGCATTTGGGTCGGTCGAAGGTTTTCCATGGCCGTCGATAATCATTCCTTCCGGAACAGAATGTCCTGATTGTTTTGCGACGCGTAATTTGCCTTCGGCGGTTGCACTCGTTGTCATGTCCAGGACGAATGCACCGTTGAGAGAAGGGGCTGACATACTGATCGGGTTCGTCCCAAGCCGACGCTCCATTCCTCCGAAAGGTGCGACACCACCTGGACCTGGCGCGTTGACTGCCATGATCGCTGCGAATCCTTGATCGGCGGCATCATGCGTATAGGCTCCAAGACGTCCAACGTGATTGCAATTCCGCATCATGACAGTCGCAGTTCCGGCAGCGCGTGCTTTCTCAATTCCCAGCGCGAGGCCTTTGCGAGCTGTCACTTGACCGAAATTAAAATGTCCATCGACAATTGCAAACGCACCCCCTGATTTCACAATTTCAAACTCTCCGCCCGGCTTGACGTATCCATCGTTGACAAAGTCAACATACTGCATCAACCGCATCACTCCGTGGCTGTCGTGACCGACGATATTCGCATCTGAAAGTTCCTGCGCGACGACCTTTGCATCCTCTGGAGGAATCCTGGCACCGAGAAGAATGCGGTTGGAAAGTTCGAAAAGCTGGCTTTGATTCAGGACAGGCATGGAGGGGATTTTCAAAGAATTCAGATTTTGGGAGTGGACAATCAGCCGCAGCTGACAGTCGGTGATTATAGATCGGGCAAGGCCGAATGAGAAGAACTCGGCTGGATTCTACAGAAATGGTTTCTGGTCAGGGTTGGTTTATTCCCGAAGACCACGGCAAAAAGCCAATGGCCCTGGTATGCCACCAAAGAAAAACCAGCAAAGGTCACTGTGAAAAGAAACGGTTGGGCAATGCCGGGCATGTGGGAACAAGTACACAAATAGCGGTGGAGGGACTCGAACAAGCCTTGCGAAACCTTGGGAATGTGCGACTTTCCCGAAATAGGCGACGCAGAATCCGACGCAATCTGTGCAGCGATGGAAGCTATTCGAGATGCTCAGGAGAGGTTGCGGAGTGAGTTTGAGGAATATATCAGGTTGCAATCACAATGATGGCGAAAGCGGAGCAAAGTGAATTCATCGCTGACTTTCATTCTTTTCAGGGGTCGGTGGAGTTTTTTCAGTGGGTGAATGTGTGTTCCTCGCATGCCACAATGACGGAACGTCAACTTTGCATTCTGTGAGGGTGAGCGTAATACCGATTGCTTCGAGATTGGTCAGCAGAACGCAGAGCATGGCGATCCGAAACGGCCAGGGATTGAACCCTGAGAGCAAACTGATGATTCCCACCCCCACAACTCCCCAGACTCCTTTGGCTGCCCATGTGTGATAGCTGGGCAATCGCCGGAACTTGACCCAACTCGCAATCCAGTTGACTGCATAACTTCCAACTGCTGCCGACATCCAGACCGATTCTTGCAACATCAGATTCGGACGAAATAAGACAGTCGCAGCAAGCATCGATGAATAGAAAATTGCATCCGCAACCGTGTCGAGTCGAGCGCCCAGTTCAGAGGTTGTGTGCATCAGCCTGGCAAGAAATCCATCTAGCCATTCTGTGAAAACGAGAACAACTGCCAGTACAATCAGCCAGATCGGTTGGTCGGCCAACGCCAGCATGACCAAACCAGGTGAGGCAACAATGCGAATGGAAGTGATGACATTCGGGAGCACGATGAACCAAGTCCAATTTTTTAATTTTCATTTTTGGAACGTGAACGTCCGTACTGATTGATCACGTCTACTGCTTCTTCAGGTGAATCTGTCACATGGACCAGATCGAGGTCTCCCGTGGCAATGGTGCCCTCAACTATCAATGTTTGCCGGATGAAGTCTCTCATTGGCTGCCAAAATTGACTCCCCATCGCGACAATTGGAAACGATTCGATCTTCCCGGTTTGCATCAGTGTTGCCGCTTCAAACACTTCGTCCAACGTTCCCAGCCCACCCGGCAAGACAACAAATGCTTGTGAATATTTTACCAGCATTACTTTTCGAACAAAGAAATGCTCAAAATGTACGTGTCGATCAAGATAGTCATTGGGTTTCTGTTCAACGGGAAGATCGATATTGCAGCCAATGCTGAGCCCTCCGACCTCTTGAGCACCACGATTGGCCGCTTCCATGATCCCTGGACCGGCCCCAGTCATCACTGCATACCCTGAAGAAGCAAGTTTCTGCCCCAAGTTTCGAGCCAATTCATAATAAGGATGCCCCTCTTCAAACCTGGCCGACCCAAACACAGTGACGCATGGCTGGCTGACGTCCAATCCAGAAAATCCCTGAACGAACTCTAAGAAGATTCGTGCCGCACTTGCCAATTCCACGTCCCGATTACTTCTTCCCTGAAGGAATTGTTTTTCGCCTGGCGCCTCCGGTTCGAGTAACCATTTCAGTCGTTCGTCGTCATTCACGTCTACTCGCTCCTTTCCGTCCCCTCATTCTTTAGACACCGTTACTCAAGCTGCAACCTTCTCCTCCGCCGCAGAAGATGGAACGATTGACAGCTTTTGGTCTTCCGCATCCAAACGATAGTCCAATCCTGTTCTCACGAGAGTCGAACGAACGGCGTTAAGTAGTTGCTGAAACGGATTCAGTGATTCGTATTCCGGCAGGATCAAATCCTTTGGGACACTAAACGCCTTGGAAATTTTCACCGGGGCGAATGAAACACCAAAGCTTCGTGACAGGAACCCGGTACTGACACCGGTGCCTATGTCAACTTGGGAGACCGTCTCGGTGAGTTTCGGGAAATCGAAGTCCTGGACTTTGCGTAATGGTGGCTGATCCGAGAGCAGCCGGTGTTCTTCAATGTCCAAAGCTTGCGCAATCAACTTTCCTTTACCGCCTCGCAAAGCGACATAGATCGATCGTGGGATGGAGAACAGAAAAAAGCAAACGATCGAATCAAGGAAGGGCACCGGCAATTTGTCGAGCAAACGCCTCGTAAGTTCGACAAACGCGATCTTTGCCCCCATTTCCATCGAAAAAAGTAGAATACGCCGATTCGTCAACAGAAAAACTCCGTCGACCTCACGTCCGTTGAATCCGACATACTGACAATAGCCTTTGAGTAAAGGCATCTCGGTGCCTGCTTGGAACGCTGAGTCGAATAGAGTGCCGACATCGTCAAATCCATCATGCGGGCACACTCCAATCAGATTCAGGCTCGCATTGACTGCTCGAATGGATGTGTCTTCGTCAGTAGGAACGCTTAACAAGACCGGCTTGCTCGGCTCCTCTACTGATGAATCTGTGTTCGGCACAGGTTTCACTTCACTCGCTGCGAATGATTCGAAAAACGCCACCAAAGCGTCTAGTTTTGTGTCAAAGCACGTCGTTGAGATCAGATGAGTGCTTCCGT
Organism: Planctomicrobium sp.; assembly: GCA_029259835.1. Lineage (GTDB taxonomy): Bacteria > Planctomycetota > Planctomycetia > Planctomycetales > Planctomycetaceae > Thalassoglobus. The sequence continues at coordinate 9,745 of JAJDEL010000170.1, forward strand.
CCTGGCATTGCAATTCGATGCGATACTCCGGCCAGCCTCCTGTTGTTTTGGCACTGACAATATTCTTCAGTAGAACCGAGAAAGCTCCCTCACTGGTCCCACTGACCAGGGTACTCTCCGTAATCAGGATCCCTTCTTTGGCTGAACCGAAGACAGTTCCATCGCCCAAAGCAAGAACGGCCTCCTGTGGAATTTCACCACCATAGGTTTTGATTGCATTCTTGAGTTTCTTAGGTGGAATCTCGGAACCGCGATACCAACCAGCACCGCTATCGTGCCCAAGATGGATGTCGAGCAATGAGGAGATACTGGGCGAAAACGGCTGTTCGGTCATTTGCTATCCTTGCAGTGAGATCTCGAACGTCAAAGAAGGGAACCCTATTTAAGAATAGGAAGTCAGCACAAGGCCAAGACTTGTGTCGCATGGTACTTCCCCTCACTTTCGGTGATGACAAGATCTTCGAGAATTGCAGCCGCTTTTTCTTCAAAGAAGGGGGGGCATCGAATCGCTGAGGACTGCCGGACCGAAACCACACCCCCCTCGAACACTTTTTACTGAAGGTTTTGACGGATGTACCCCTTTCTTCTCATCCTACGGGTCCTGCTCAGAGTGATCCGCAGTTCTGGGATGTTTCAATTCCCACACAGTTCGACCTGCTGACAGACACGGCGACTAAAATAACGCTCCCCACAGATCATGAGGGAAATCACAATACTTCCATGTTATTGAAACCGGTTCGGTCTTAAAATTGGTAACGAAGTAAAACCTCAATCATTCCAATCATGACAGTCTATGGCCCTCATCGAAATCAATAAAGTACGCAAAGTTTATGATCTCGGGGAGGTACAGGTCGTCGCGCTCGGAGATGCTTCATTTTCAATCGAGCGGGGAGAGTACGTTGCGTTGATTGGACCTTCAGGGTCTGGGAAATCGACGTTAATGAACACGCTAGGGTGTCTCGACCGTCCGACTGAGGGAAGCTATCTTCTCGATGGCAGCGAAGTTGTGACGATGACAAAGGATCAGCGAGCGTCGATTCGAAATGAACATCTTGGTTTTGTGTTTCAGAATTTTAACTTGCTGGCTCGAACATCAGCAGTGGAAAATGTTGAGTTGCCTTTGCTCTATACCAAAGGAATGACAGCCCGCAAACGACGGCTGCGGGCGACCGAATCACTCGATAGCGTTGGGTTGGGAGATCGACTCAATCATCATCCCAGTCAACTCTCAGGTGGACAGCAGCAGCGTGTTGCAATTGCGAGAGCCTTGGTGAATGACCCTTCTATTCTTTTGGGGGATGAACCGACAGGAAATTTGGACTCCAAAACCAGTCGTGATGTGATTCGGCTGTTTCGTAAACTGAATCGTGATCGGAACTTAACGGTCATCATTGTGACACACGATCAAAACGTGGCTCGTAGTGCGGATCGGGTCATTGTGATGCACGATGGTGGAATTATTGCCGATACACATGATTTCGACCAGGCGATGGAATCGTTACAATCGTCAGAATCGGTACTTCTAGATGATGAATGACAACCGTTACAGGTATCAAATTCAGCTGATTGATCATGTTGTTCGATAACTGAGGTATGTCAAACTGCATTTTTCCAATCTTATTGACCGCTTTAGCCGCTTTCTCTGGGTGTGGACAGTTCGCAGCAGGTCGAGCAGTTGTACACCCTGAGCAGCGTTCCATCTGCTTCAGACCTCCCGAATCATTTCCAACGACTCCACTGCCTGCCTATTCTGAACCACGAACGGTTTCGCATCCGGATAATGGCGAAGAACCTCTTCGGATTTCTCTCGATGATGCGATTCGAATCGCCTTGAAAGATTCAGAAGTCGTTCGAGTTCTCACGGGCTTCTCCGCATCATCTTCAGGAAGCACAATCTACGATCCGGGCATTGCCAACACTTCAGTTGATCAAGCTCGTGGGAGATTCGATCCGACGTTATCGGTCAATAATACATTCAGTCAAAATGAATCGGCATTTGGTGCTCCCATCGGTGTTTTTCCAGGTGCTGCGATTTTCGGAACTGATGACGACACTTATGTCCTCGATAGCAGTCTCTCCAAGACAAACTCTCTGGGAGGAACATCGGCTTTAAGGTTTGGAGTGACGCGATCAGATATCGAACCAGGTCTGTTTCCACTCAATCCACGAACGAACCATTTTACGGAGCTCAGCTATGTTCAGCCCTTATTGCAGGGAGCGGGGCTTGAGGCGAATATCGCACCTATTTTAATTGCTCGTACCGAAACGGAGCGATCATTCTTTCAGTTCAAAGGCAGCGTACAGCAACTCGTACGGGGAGTCGTCGAAGCTTACTGGGAACTGGTCTTTGCAAGAACGGATCAATGGGCTCGACAGCAACAAGTCGATCAATCTGAGTTTGCATATGAAAGAGAAACCCAGCGAAAGGAACGTGGACTGGGTGATCTGGCAGATGTTGCTCAAACACGGGTCGCACTCACGAATTTCAAAGCCAACCTGATTGCTGCAAAAGCGAGTGTCCTACAACGTGAATCGGCGTTGCTGAATATACTCGGAATCTCTCCGACAGAGGTTGGAGAAGTGATTCCATTGACCCCTCCTCATGAGAATCGCGTCAATTTTGAATGGCCGAAACTGATCGCGATGGCAGAACAATATCGTCCTGACTTAATCGAATTGAAACTGATCATCGAAGCGGACCAACAACGTGCTCTACTCGCACGAAACGATTCCCAGCCACAACTCGACGCTGTAGCACTTTATCGCTGGGATGGATTACGTGGACGAACGCCGGCTGGAACAACGATTTCAACGCGCGCCGATGACATCACGGATTGGACGATCGGTATCAATTTTTCGGTTCCATTGGGACTGCGACGTGCCAGGGCCAATGTCCGGCAACAGGAGCTGATGATCTTGCGAGATCAAGCCAACCTACGGCAAGGTCTTCACAATGCTGTGCATCAGGTCGCATTAAGTGTGCGAACACAAGATCAACTTTACGAACAGTACGAAGCTTTTCTGGAAGCACGCAGCGCCGCACAAG
>JAJDEL010000018.1 GCA_029259835.1 Planctomicrobium sp.
AAGAGCCTCTGCCGTCGATGCACGCATCCCAGCGACGACAGCGCTCGCCAGCCCTCTTTCATTTTTCCGAACAATCAACTCAAGCGGATACTTTTCAGAAAGCTCTTGGCAAACATCAACAGTCTCATCCTGACTGTTATCGTCGACAATGATCACGTCCCAGTTCAATCCAGTGTCATCCATCGCAGTCGCGATACGCTCTAGCAAATGAGGCAGGTTCTCTGCCTCATGAAACGTCGGAACAATGATGGAGACTGATTTTGCCACGTTTTCCCTGTTATTTACGAAACTCGTAATCCAAAAAAGCCACGCAAACGTTATGCCATGACTTAGGTTTGTTCAACTTTGTGAGCAATTCGTTTGTACAGTGTTCCGCGCAGTTGACACCTTTATCTGCACAATTGCTCATCGGCAAATTCCCTCTATGAAAAGTTGATTAAACTGTTCGACTTTCCGAAGAAATCATTTGATCCCATATTACCTATTCCGCAGTCTCCATGTCTCCTATAATCCCCATACCTCTTATTCAACACAGTCGTTAATGGTGGTGTAAACAAAAAGTTTCGCATTTTCGGACCATGAATTGCGGCGCAAACTTTTGTGACCAGTTGTGGGCATTAGATATTGGAAATTGTTGATGAGAAACGCGATCGCCATTGTAAAAGACTTTGAGGTTTTTAGTGCAGTCCAGTCTGAACTGAAAAAGCACGGAATCACGCTGAAGTCTGCCTCAACTGCTGAAACAGCGATAGCCGCCCTAAGAGAAAGTGGTAACCACCTATTGTTTATTGATTTACGACTTTCCTCGGTGGACCAGGAGGCGGAGAATCTATTCAACCAACTCGCACAAGCTGTGATTCCGCAAGTTAATGTCGTAACGATTTCTGACAGAAACCTTCCGGTCTCCTGTGCCGCAGAGGCAGATCTGGTTTCATCCTGTTTTGTCCAGTTTTGCAGCGATGGAAGTCTCGTTCCATTTCGCGGCGAATCGCTACAAGACGTTCTGACAGGTTCGTCCGTAAAACGAATTCCAGTGATACAGAAGCTCGAGGGTGTCGATGTTGAATTCACAACTCGGGAACCTGCTTTCTTCCAGGCAATTGGCGATTTGAAGCGAATCGCCCACCGGAACGTCACAATTCTGATCGTGGGCGAAACCGGGACAGGAAAGACAACTCTCGCCAAAATCATCCACGAACGGTCACCACGACGGGATCGTCCATTTCAGCAACTTGCGTGTGGAGCGCTTCCGGAAGATATCATCGAAAGCGAACTTTTCGGCCATACGCGAGGAGCTTTCACTGGGGCAGACAGAAATAAAATTGGACGATTTCAGGCCGCTGGGCAAGGAACACTGCTCCTTGATGAAATCGATGTCCTGAACGTCAAGCAACAAGCCAAGCTGCTCAAAGTGATTGAAACGGGTGAGTACGAATTGGTCGGTTCAACAGAACCAAGATGCTCAGAGGCCCGATTGATCGTGGCCGCCAATGTGAATCTCGAAGAATTAGCGGGATCTGCAAACTTCCGTTCCGACCTGTACTACCGCTTAAGCGTGCTTGAATTCCGCTTGCTGTCTCTTTGGGAACGTGCGGTCGATATTATTCCACTCGCAATGCAATTTGTTCGTGAGTGCTGCGATGAGCACGAAATCGAAATTGAATCCGTTGACGATGACTTCCTCGACGTCCTGCGACAGTACCGCTGGCCCGGAAACATTCGAGAACTCAAGAATCACATACGCAGGGCTGTCCTCTTTTGCGAAGAGGGTCGCCTGACAGTTAATGACCTCTCACCGAAGTTGATTCAGTCTCAGTTCGAAACAGCTTGCCCACCAACTGAACTTGTGCAAAAAACAACACTCGCAGACCAGGTTGCTCATAGCGAGCGCGAACTCCTGGTGCAGGCACTTTCAGCAAACGATAACAACCGAACACGAACGGCAAAGGCGCTCGGAATCAGTCGTGTCGGACTCTACAAAAAACTTAGAAAACACGGGCTTGTCGAACAGAAACAAGTCGTTGATGCCACCTGAGAAAATAATTACCTCTTCGCCGCAGCTCGGACCGCGTGAACCATGTACCGACCAGATCGAAAAACGACCGGTTCCGACCAAGGGTACTCCGTGAGCTTTGCACGAGTGTAAGCAGGTGGGGGCGCTAACGGCCCTTCTGGGCCGATTTCTTCAGCCTTGACAGGTGGCAGCCCACATCCCGCAAGATCAGTGACAACAAAACGTTGCGCTCCCTGCTCCATCGACGCGAGGAACAGTTCCTGGCGGCTTGGGAAATAGTGTTGGAGCTCAAACATATAGACGTAGGGTGTTGGCGATATGAGATCGAGATCCCAGTACAAGGTCACCAGATCACTGTTGAACATCAGGACATCTTCGTCTTCAACGTCTCGTTTACGCAGAAACGATTCGACTTTTGCAAGGTCTTCCCAAATTGGATTTGGAAGACGAGCAAGTTGATCAGTTTGAACCGACGTGAGATTCCCTTGCAGCGACGGCATCCACAAATTCATTTGCTCAGGTTTGAAAAAAGGAGACGTGATTACGGCAAACAGTGCGAATGTGAAAATCACGCTTTTCATGCGCAGGAAGCGATATTCCACGGTGAACGCTCCAAGAACGAGCAGCGCCAGAATGACAAGTGGAACGTGAACGTAATCAAACAAGTGTTGCAGTAAGTGTGCTTGCAGAAACCAGAAAAGATAGATGCCGGAAAGGCCAGCCCGAAGGAATGCTGCTTCATTTCGAGCTGAAGACTTCGAAACAAACGCCACGATAGACCACAGTGAAATCGGAATCGCAACTAGATGCAGCAGCGTCCAAGGTGCGAGTCGAAAACTCATTTCCACGTATCTCTTCTGCGTCCAATTCTCAGTCCGAGCCGCGAGGTAACCGGGGTTCCATTCGCTCAGAGATGTCACGAACGCCTCAAAAGCCCCAACCTGAATCAGCCAGCCAAGACCAACCGCACCTGCGATCAATCCGCCTGCAAGCAGACCACTAGCGTCAACGAACTTTCGGCGAACTCCTGTGAGTATGAACAAACTCAAAACCCAGAGAACAACGCAGACAATCACCAGATGCGGTTTCAGCCAGATCCCGGCCCCCCAGACCAGTCCTTCAACGAGCGAATGAGCGAACGTCATCAAGTTATTGGTCCGTTCACTTCGCCGAACTTGATTCGTTCGCAGTAAACCACCCAGCAATGCAGGCAGCAACAGCCATGTATCCCGCTGGCAATGGCACCACTCAGATTGTGACAAGTAAAACAGTAAGCCAAAAACGGCAAACCAAGCACCTGATAAAAGATTGCGTGACGCGAGAGAAATCAGGCGAAACCCGACAAGCAAGATGAGCGAAAAGATCACGAGGTCAACGATTCGTAAAGCTTCGCCACTGGGACCAAGCAACTTCCGCGTACAACTGTGTATGACTAAAACGCCAGGAAAGTTCGCTTCCACGATATCGCGATAAGGCAAGACTCCATCTTCAAGCCACCGGGACTCAAGGTCATAGAGAACAGCATCATTTGTAACAGGGAGCCGCAAAAACAACGGTCCACAAACAGACAAAAGGATCAGCCCAAGGAATCCCGGCAGGGCCAGTTGCTGAGCAGAGCTTCGAGGTGGATCAATGTCTTGAGTCATTTTTCGAATATTCGTAAATACGTGAAGAATCACTGACTTTTCTGTGATTGGAACAAATCATGCGAATGACATTCCAACCGTGCGAAGTCACCTCACCTTGAGTGACTCATTGCAGCAGCATTGATTCAGGCTCAAGGACACTGCCTGAAACCTGCAAATGCTTCGGATTCCCATTGTTTCTACTTCTGTAATCTGGTTTTATAGCCACTTCAGGGATAATTCCGGAGGTCTCCATGTCAGAAAACCCGTTAGATTCAGCGCAAACTGAACCAGTAGCGCTAACGGATGGAAACACCGCTGGGGACCACCAGGAGATGGCTGCGATTGTTCGTGAGAAAATTGCGGTCAGCTGGTGGGTTCTTGGAGGAGTCCTGCTGGCATCGATTTTTTTCCTCTACTGCAGTTACTTGCCCGTCTACCACACAGATATTTGGGGACATGTCAGTTACGGAACGTGGATTCTGGAGCATGGCTCGCTTCCAACCGAAGACCCATTCGTCGCCAATGCTGGCGGTGTGGAACTCGTCGACAACGCCTGGCTCTCACAAGTCCTGTTCGGCTGGCTCACGCAAGAATTTGGCCCTCAAGGCCTGAGTGATGGCTACGCCCTCATCAGTCTGGCAATGTTCCTGTCATTGATTGCAGCATTTTCAGTTCGTGCCCAAAACTGGGGAATTGGCTTTTTGTCTGCGGCAGGAGCGTGGGGAATGATTATCTTCCGACTGGCAATTGTCCGACCAGAGTTGTTGGGCGGGTTCTGTTTTGCATTGCTACTTGCTCAGGTTGCTTGTGTTGATCAATTGAGAGCCAAAAGCGAAGTCAGTGCAGCGGCACTGCCTCGATGGGCTTGGGTTTCGATCCCGCTCACGTTCACGCTTTGGACGAATCTACACGGTTCCTACATTATTGGTTTCGCGGTTTTAGGGTGTGCCGTTCTTGGCTCTGCGATAGAAGCACTCGTGCGACACCGCTCGATTGTCGGAACCTGGAGCGACCGTAATTTGCGAGCGGACCTCGTCGTTCTTGAGTTAAGTCTTCTCGCGGCGTGTCTGAATCCGTATGGCATCGACCTTTTGCTGCAAACGGTCCTCTTCCCTTCTCATCCAAATTTGAAATCGGTCATGGAATGGTTTCCGCTGGAAATCATGTCGCTCGAAGGCATCCCGATGGCGATGTCGTGGGTCGTTGCTGCGTTCGCAATTCGACATAGCAAAGTGAAGTTTTCCGTCCGCGACGTTTTGCTTTTGTTGGTGATGAACCTCGCTGTCTGTCTGCGAGTGAGAATGATCGCCTGGTACGCCCCGGTTTATTTCTTCGTTCTCGCTCCACACTTTGCTAACGCCATTCAACAG
>JAJDEL010000171.1 GCA_029259835.1 Planctomicrobium sp.
GATTCTGTTGAGTCAAAATCTGTTCGGCACGTTCTAATTCACCAAGGTGCTGCTGAAGGTCAAACAGTCGCTGGTACTCAGTTTCAACCTTCTCAATACCACGTTCAATTTCGACCGCAGGCTCCAGGGCTGCGAGTTCGGAATTAAGTTGCTTCGATTCTGCGTCGAGTCGAGTTCGTTCTTTCTTCGCATCACGAACTTTCTCTTTATGCCGCTGCTGCATCGTGACCAGGCGAATCGCATCCGAAGAAGAGGCGAAGAATCTCGCCGCGGTCGCGCCTGATTGATCGAGAAGAAAGATCGGCGTTTTTTGTGATCCAAAATGGACATCAAACTCGTCGTTTCCAGTCCCTTCGACCTTGGGGAGCCTGAGTGCCTTGTGAAGTTCTTCCGGGACGCCGCTACGTGCGAGTCTGTCAAACTTCTGACCATCAATCGTGTAACTCGGAGACTTTTTGCGACGCCATTCAATGACGTGATCATCATCAGTTTTAACGGTGACCGAGCATTCCTTGGCACCATGACGCATGACGTATGTCGAATTCTCGTTGTAGCAGAGAATCTGTAGCGCCGCGATGATCGCACTCTTCCCAACGTTGTTCGCACCCAGCAACACCGTTAGCCCCGCCGCCGGTTCGATGACGGTGTGCTCGTGGGACATAAAGTTTTTCAGTTCAATGCGCTTGATCATCCGTGTGCCTGAACGTGTGTCGACTAGGCTGTTATCTTAACGAACCTGACATTTGAATCCACCCAATGAGAGCAGGTAATTTCAGGATGTTATTCAAGGCCTTTTTCATTCGAAGAATTCGCAATGGCACCACAAACCCCTTGCGCTGCGACAGCGGCTGAGGACCAGGCCCATTGGAAATTAAAACCTCCGAGGCGACCATCGACGTCGAGGATCTCACCGACAAAAAAGAGATGACCGCAAACTCGTGATTGCATCGTGACTGGCTCAACTTCGTTCAAAGGAATCCCGCCTGCCGTCGCCTCAGCATATCGAAAACCTCGACTGTCGATGACAGGGAGCGTTCGTTCGATGAGATTTTCCACGAGGGTTCGACGCTGTCGTTTGGGGAATTGAGAGAAGGTCGCCTCACTTGAAATGTGAAGTTCTTTGCATAAGGCATCCACGAACCGTCTTGGAAAATGTTGTGAAAGTTTTTTGCTGAGTAAACCTGTCGGGTTCTGTTCCGCCCAGTCAAGAATTTCATTCTCCATGCGTTGAGAATCGAACTCCGGTAAAAAATTGCATCGTACGGCAGGCTCGGCCCCGGCGAGTTTTGCAGCGTGCCAATGTCGGGAAAGATCAAGAACGACGGGACCACTGATTCCGAAATGCGTCCAGAGCATCGAACCGGTGAATCGCTTCGTTTTGTCATTGGTCGTGTGCAGAGAGAGCTCAACATCCAGAGAGATTCCGGACAATTGTTCATGGAAATCGCCATCGAGAATCAAAGGCGCAAGCGCTGGAAAGGTTGGCAAGACAGAATGCCCGAGTCGTTTTGCCAATTCATACCCAAAGCCGTCGCTTCCAGTCTTTGGAACCGATTGACCACCGGTCGCCAGAACGACAGCACGGCTGACGAGTTCACTATTGTTGGTGAAGATACGGAACAGATTGGTACCGGCCTCAACCTTCTCAACGCGGCAGTCGGTCATCAGAAAAACTCCCAGAGACTCTGCCTCTTCAATCAGAGCTTCGAGGACATGACGAGCTTTATTGGAGTCGGGAAAGAGTTTGCCGTGTTGTTCTTCATGGAGAGTGACGCCAATTGATTCGAAAAACTCAACAGTTGCTTTTGCAGGGAATGTTTTCAGTACACGCTTAATGACGTTCCGGCTACCACCATTGAAGTCCTTCGCGACCACAGAGCGATTTGTCACGTTGCAGCGACCGCCTCCACTGATCAGAATTTTCGCTCCGAGCCGTTTTGCACTATCGACGACCACGATCTTCAGATCAGCGCATTGACGTGCCAGCAGGATTGACGTCATCAACCCAGCGGCACCTCCACCGACGATCACGACATCGTATTTTGAATTCACTTCGACCATGAACGCTTACTGTTGTATTTAGTTGATGATTGAAATGAATCAGTTTTGCAATGAACGATCTCTCAAGTACCGATCAATGATCGACCAGCCGAAGAAGTAACTCCCAACCACAAATAACACGCCGAGCAACATCATATGCTCGATGATCGAGCCGAGACCGTACTTGAAGTGAAACAGTCCCAGCGAAACTGCGGTGCAGAAAATCGCGTAAGCGATATTGCCACGCGAACTATAGCCGAACAAACCCAGCACGCGCGCATCCAGACGCCCCATCACATAGTGCGGCAACGCATTCGCAGCAAAGAGGCCAATGAGAAAATCAATCAACATGGAAGTACCAAATTCGTGAACTGTAAGAAGCAGGGTGCATCGCAATGCACTACGTTTTCTCCTCTGTGTCTCCGTGCCTCCGTGGTGAATCAACAAGCGAAGAAGTATTTCTCCCAGCGATTGCGGCTCTGCTTCGCCGATCTTCTTCCCAGCTTGGGAGCGGAGAACTCATGTCGATGGACAAAATTTCGACCTTTTCAGTTTCAGTCTCCAGCAGAGCCACTGTCGGGGCATTAAAGGTCCAGCCGGATGTTTCGCCAGGGTTAATGAAGAGGCGTCCTTGCTCATCACGCTTTATGTTGGGGCGATGTGTGTGTCCGTAAATCGCGATGTCAAACTCTCCTTGAAACTCATCAAGTTGCCGCTCCATATGGACAATGACGACGCGTGTTCCGTCTTCAAGTGTATAACACGCAGGCGCATCCTGAATTTCGCCAATCACTCGAAAGCCTCCGAGCAGACCTGTCTTATTCCCTTCATTATCACCGAAACATCCAAAGATTTTGCAGTTCAGTTGCCGCAGTGGAGGGACTGCAAAAGTTGAAACCAGGTCACCTGCGAAGAGAACGCAATCGACTTTGAGATCGTTGAACATCTTCACGACTCGACGAATGTTGTCGAGGTGATCATGCGTGTCAGCGAAAATTCCGACTTTCATTGTGTGCTGCCTGCGGACTATTCAACTGTTGGAGTAATGAACTGATTTTGTTTCACATCAAAAAGAAACACAACTCGCTCAGGAAAGAGTTTCGCTGCTGCGAGTAGCTGTGTTCGATCTGATAAGCGAGCGACCAGCACTGGTCCAGCGAGACCAGGAGAGTTGGTCACATAGTCCATGCTGACGTCATCTTTGTCTGGGAGAACGAAAACGATGGCGTTGCGATCTTCTCTTAACATCTCGATGCGTTCTCGAAAACTGGCGTACTTTTCTCGAGGGAATTTCAGTTCGACGACACCGCGATCCAGTCTTGCAGGCCAGAGCGGGGCAATGGTCCAAAGGTTCACACTGACTGCCGTTACGGTGAAAAGCAGCCAACAGTATTTCATGACCCACCGCCCAGAGGCTTGCCACTGAGTGAACAATCGGCGCGTGACTTCTGCAAAGAGAAGCACCCATAACGGAGCCGTTTCAAACACATAATGCCATCCCATGATCCCGGTGAACCAATATGGGATATGGGCGAGATGCAGAGATAAAATTGAGAGACCGACCAACATCCACCTCCGGTCACTGCTTCGTAAAGTCAAAAGAAAAATGAAACCGCCTGCTACTAACGGAATGACTCCCAGTGTCCAGCGCCAGCTATTCACAACGCGAGTCTCTGCGTTCTCCAATGCAATTTGAGGAGTAAGATTCTTCGCCCAGCTGTCGTAGTTGTCGATTACTTTGGGACCGAGTTTTTGCTCACCACGGACGACATTATTGAAGCCGTAAACGTGCCGTGGAGTGTAGGTGTCTGTGTAGATTTGATACGGCGTCTTCAGGGCATCACCAGTGACGGCGTAATTCTGAACAAAAATGATGAGAAACCCCAGTAAGAGTGGAACCCCCATCGCAATGATCTGTCTCGCTCTTCCTGGCAGCGCGCTTGGTTCGCATTCTGTTTTAGTTTGCTTTGTTATACTCCAGCGTCCTGACAGCCACCACCAGAGAAAGGCCAATCCGAATGG
>JAJDEL010000172.1 GCA_029259835.1 Planctomicrobium sp.
CGTTGTCGACGTTTACATCCGTTATCTACGTCAGAAGATCGAACGCTCCGAATGGCCCCGACTGATTCATACTCGTCGTGGATTTGGGTATTCCCATGCCTTGGAAGCAGAATCTTGAAGAACCGCTCTCTGTATTTTCGATTGATAATCGGCATCAATGGCATCATCGCCATCGTGCTGGCAATTGCGCTGACAACTGTGTATTCCACATTCGGACAAAGTTTATGGAGTGACTTCGACGAACATCTTGGTGCTAAAGTGCGTGTGCTTTCTTCAATGATTCACATGGACGGCGAGCAACTTGTGGTCGGCTTCAAAAAAACTCCACCGCAAGAGTTTGTGAGAAGAACGAATCCAGAATACTTTCAGTTGTACCAGGAGAATGGTGAATCCCTGATTCATTCTAGGCAATTGGGAAATGCAGACTTACCGATCATTGCCGGGCCTATTCACAGACCTCATCTCACGACTTTGATTCTCCCCGACGGCGAAGATGGAAAAGCTGCCACCGTTCGCTTTCGTCCTGCAAACATCAATCAAATAATTCCTGAAGCAATGAACTTACTTGCTCAGAACCTGGATGAAGATGACGAGGATGATGACATCGTCGGTTCAGTTTCACATCTTAGCCCTGAGATTACCGTCGTATTTGCAAAATCAGTTCAGGAAGTCCAAGGGACATTAGGCACACTTCGGTTCATTTTGATTGGATCCTATGTCACCACATTGTTAGCGATTTCGATGTTGATGAGTTGGGTCGTTCGCAAAAACCTTGCTCCATTTTCTCAACTCACAGACCAGATCAACCACATTGATGAAACAAAACTTGACGCCGTTCTGGACATTCCGACTCTTCCAAGCGATATCGAACCCGTAATCGTTTGCCTGAATCGGCTTATCGCAAGGCTTCGGCTTGCGTTTCTTAGAGAGAAAACGCTGACAGTCGATATTGCCCATGAGTTAAGAACTCCACTTGCCGGACTGATCTCAACGCTGGATGTATCACTTCGAGCGCGACGAGAAAACGGTGACTATCGTCACGCCATGGTCGAGTGTCGCTCAATATGTGATCGAATGCAGCAAATGACAAACTCTCTTTTGACTCTCAGTCGTCTTGAGTCAGGTCATGAATCACTCTCCATCACAGTCGTTTCTGTCGACGAACTGTTACTTCAAACTTGGACTCAGTTCGAAGACTCTTCCCGAGACAAAAATGTGTCAATCGACTGGAATCTTGAGGGACCTGCTGAGGTGATGACTGACGCGATGCAACTACAGGTTGTCATTTCAAATCTTATTGATAATGCTGTTTGCTACGTTAACGAAGGGGGAGCGATTTGTATTTCGACCGAAATTCGAAATTGTATCTATCTCGTTAACTTCACGAACACCGGGAGTCTTCTTAGCGAGGACCAAGTTGAAAAGACTTTTGACCGTTTTTGGAGAGAAGACTCATCCAGAGTCGAACGAGGGAATCATGCAGGGCTTGGCCTCGCATTGTGCCAGAGGATTGTGTCGTTGCTGAATGGGGACATTACAGTTCAATCTTCCGGTGGAGTTTTTTCAACCGTTGTTTCACTCCCTTCAGAACAAATCATCAGCAAGGATTGCACGATCAAGACCAAACGCTTGGAGCGAGACCAGCAATCCTTACAGACTTCGGGACTACCGAATTCAAAGGAGAGGCTGTGAATGTTCACACAATCGTAAACAAAAAATCAGGCTTTACAATTATTGAGCTAACGGTCTCAATAGGAATTGTATCAACGCTCGTGATGCTCCTGGTTCCTGCTGTCATGCAGACACGCGAAGCATCTCGCAAGATCTCCTGCAAGAACCATTTGCGCCAAATCGGTCTTGGCTTACATCAATATCATACTACTCATGGGACTTTGCCTCCGGCGGAACTCAACGGGCAAGGAGGTTCTAATGGTTGCGACGACGAAGAGTATGCCGTTGAAGACAACCCTGGACACTGCACTTCATACCAAAGCTGGATGGCGATGCTTTTGCCACACATTGGTCAGACGGGAATTTGGGAAGTCTATGACTTCAACGAACCTTGGTGTGACACAAAGAATAGGCACGCAATTCAGAAACAGATCTCGATCTATCAATGCCCGTCTTCTTCTAGCGGTCATCGCGTTGACACCATTCATGTTAAAGGCGCCGCTGCGACAGACTATGGAGCAATTGAAGAAGTGGAAGAAGAAGTATACACGGAAGTTTTCGGCGTTTTCCCTACGTCAAGATCAGCACGTTCCGGTGTTTTGGCAGAGGATTATGGTACACGATTTGAAGGCATTCGAGATGGTTTATCATATACAATTGCTGTTGCAGAATGCGGAGGACGACCGGATGCTTTCTTCTCAAACATTTCTGATTCTCAAGTCCAACTGACAGCGTTCGAGAGCGATGAACTCACGATGATCAATACTGAACTTGTTGTTCCCGAAGGTGTTGGCTGGGCAGATCCTGATTCTGGAATAGAAATCGATGGTATGGCTCTCGACAAAGGCGAACCATATGGTCCAAGCATGATCAACGCGACGAATGTCAGCGAGGTCTTTAGCTTTCATCACCATGGGGCCAACCTGCTGTTTGTCGATGGATCGGTCAGGTTTCTTTCCAAAAACATTGATGCCTGGACGTTCATCAGTCTTTGTACAAAGGCAGGAGGGGAAGTTGTTACGGAATATTAAGTTTTTCTATGCAACTAAAAACGAGTCCGAAAGTCCTCATTGATTGCCCCTTTTCATTGACGAATTTCCACAAGATTCTTAGGGTGCTGAACCAAGAGTCAGTTCACTTTCAATTTTTCCAGACGTAACACATCTACGAGCCAGCATGGAAGAAAATCTGCCATCACCTGACACAGCAATTCAACATTCAGATACTCCTTCAGGTGAAAAGAGAGACACAGAATTCGGGCTTGTTCATTCAGACCGAGTCTTCCTCATCAGTGCTTGCCTCTGCTGTCTAATTTTGTTTGGCGTAAAGTGGTGGAACGCATCTTCCGGGGGACAAGAGACGGTAGAAATCAAGCATCTTCGATCGGCGGAATCTCTCTTTCAAATCGACATCAACTCGGCGACCTGGGTGGAGTGGATGCAACTCGATGGCATTGGCGAAACTACGGCTCGCAATATCGTGACAAACCGCGAAACGGACGGTCCGTTCATTTCAATCAATGACGTACAGCGTATTCGTGGAATCGGCCCGAAGACTTTAGAGAAAATGCGTCAGCATCTCTCGTGCGAGAGTTGTGAATCAGAAATGAAGTAAAGCGCGGATTATCTCTGACAAGACCAAAGGAATGATCAGGTCAACTGAAACAGACCTTTCACATTCAGATCGACTCTGTTTCCTGTACTTTGCGCAAGAGTTGGTTTTGTGATCGGAAGCGAGTGGCATTCTGAATACTCGATCAGTGCGTCCGTAATTTTTGCAGACTCGATCAAGCAGACGACCTCACGGGAATCATGTAAGGAAAGTTGATGAATCGTCCTGACAGCATCGAGAGCAACCTCATCAACATTTTGAATCACCTGAAGATCGATCACGATACGGTTCCCGGTATAGAACTTGAGTAACTCAAACACTCGCAGCGGTAATGTATTCAATCGCCACGCCAAGCTGGGATTCAGAACTGAAAAGGTCAGTGAACCGTCAACGAGTTTGGATTGAAATTCTGGGTATGAGTGAACGAGTTCCATTGGGATGTTCCGCGAAGATCAACGTTTCCGTACCTAAAAAATAGAATTCATTCTTTCCGAGGTCCAAAAACCGTGGCTCCGAGCTTTGTTTTATTCAGAGTGATGGACGGGTTGTAACGGTTGCTCATTCAGTAATGGCGACTCGACGAACAGGGTCGTGTGCTTTTCGTACAAACTTTGCATAACAGCTGAGGGCATTTCAAAGACAGAGACCAGGGATGAAAACAACTCCTGAAGCCAGTTGGGGTTGCCAGCAGCATCGGGGCTTGCGAATATGACTATATGGCAAAGTGTCGAAATCCCACCTGTTTCAACCAATCCTCGCCCTCTCCAATTCTATGAAGTTGCCCCTCTTCAATTGGCCTGTTGTTCATGCCTGTTTGTACCTTATTGGTATATTCATCTTCTTTCCAGCGTTCGTCTACGCGCAAGAAATCCCTCCAGCAGAAATTGAAGTGCAAGCGGCAATCGACTTGCTCATTTCTCAAAAGCTAACAGATGATGGAATTACTCCGACACCAGGGGTTGACGATGGATCATTCCTGAGACGGTTGAGTCTTGATCTCGCCGGTCGAATTCCGACAACGAAAGAACTTCAAGAATTTCTGTTGCTGCCAGAAAATGAACGGCGTAAAGTTGCGGCGAGAACATTTCTATCTCAACCAGATTTCGCATTTCATCAGGCGAACGAACTCGACTTATTATTGCTGGCTCGAATTAAAAGAGACAACGACTGGCGGGCGTTCCTGCTTGAAGCAACGAAAGAGAATCAAAGCTGGTCAAAGATTTTCCAACAGGTGATGACACCTGATGCTCAGCGACCAGGTGAAGTCGGTCCGGCAGCATTTTTGCGGGAACGCGTTCGCGAGCTTGATGACCTTACGAATGACACAGCCGTGCTCTTCTTTGGAGTGAACATCAGTTGCGCGAAGTGCCATGACCATCCCCTCGTGGAAGACTGGCAGCAGGATCACTATTTCGGCATGGCATCGTTTTTCAAACGAACTTACCTGACAAAGTCGAGGATGCTGGCTGAACATTTTGAAGGTGATGTCAAATTCACAGACATTCTGGGCGATGAAAAACAAGCCGTGTTCATGTTTCTCAGTGACAAAACTGTGGAGGAACCTGCCGTTACGTTTGCAGATGAAGAACGCAAGAAGCTCGATGAGGAGATCAAAGAGGCCAAGAAAGACGAGAAGGCTGCCGCGCCTGAGGTTGCATTCAAGCCACGTGCAGAGTTAATCAAACTCGCTCTCTCAGACGACGACAAGAACTTCTTCGCTCGCAATATTGTGAATCGGGTCTGGGCGCGTTTGCTCGGCCGTGGACTGGTGATGCCGCTCGACCAAATGCACTCTGGCAATCCGGCAAGTCATCCTGAATTGATGGACTGGCTGGTTCGTGATCTGAAAACGCACGACTACGATTTGAAGAGACTAATCGCTGGCATCGTACGCAGTGAGGTCTACGCGCGTTCATGTCGCTGGGAATCAGAAAACGAACATCCTTCTCCAGAGACATTTGCTGTCGGGACTGTTCGCTCG
>JAJDEL010000173.1 GCA_029259835.1 Planctomicrobium sp.
TACTCAGGAACTCCTGTCTTCGGAGCCTTCTTCATGTAGACGAAAACATTTGCCAGGCCACCATCCTTTGAGACAACAACAGATTCATTTGGGACAGCCATTTCTGAACAAAACGGGTCTTTAGTCATCGCACCTTGGGCAAGAAGGTCAGCAAGTTTCGGAGCACTTCCTTTCACTACGACTCGACCCACAAATTTCGCTGGCCCAGTGTAACTTGAAGTTGCAGAAGCTTTTTCAGCAACAGCTAGCTTTGGTGTTTCAGTGGCTGCAGTCATCTCTTTCTTTGGAGTTGCCACCGCTGGAGTTGAATCCTGGCCCGCTGTTGGCGCTGCGACTTCGTTAGAAGTCTCTTCGGGATCATCAGAAAATGCAAGATCTTCAAACTGAATCACGACGTCAGCAGCTGATTTGACCTCCGTCTTTTCACGACGAGGCTGAGGTGTGCAACCTGAAAGGATCGCAACCGTAAACAACAAAACAAATTGTATTTGAAACCGAGCAAACATTACTGTTTCCGTGTCTCTTTTCGAGATGAGTTTAACCGGCGAGTTTGGAAGCTTTAACTGTGACTTCAATCGGCGCCGCTTCTCCATTGGGCGGAACATCCACCGAATATGATCGTTCGATGATCCCAAGTTTTTCATGCCAAATGACGAAATCAACTTTTCCAGCTGGAACGTTTGGAATTTCAAACGTTCCATCGAGATGAGTCACTGCCGCCCAAGGGTGGTCAAGTGGCATCACGTACGCTGACATAAATGTGTGGAAGTCGCAGACAATCCAAGTTGGCTTTCGATCACTGAACTGAAATTGGTAGTCAACGTTGGCTTCATTATTCGCCGAAATCGTTGCAGCTAGGGAATTCGAACCACCATTCAGTTTCACATTGTGGGCAATGGGATCAGAGTTCTTGAGCAGAACCGGTTGACCCACTTGCACAACTTGTGCGTGGGGAACAAAAATGCACCCCTGCTGATCCATGACAAGTTGATCAGTAGGTGGGGGTGGGATATCAACATTTGGGACTTTTTTCAGATAGATGAAAACGTTCCCTAAGCCACCGCTTTCTCCGACGACAGATTCATTCAGGATGTCCATGGCGCCGCAAATCGGATCTTTTGCCTGACCTTTCGGACTCGCATGAGCAAGCTTCGGCAAGGCGCCATCAACAGAAATCGTCCCGCGAACCGTTCCGAATTCTGTGATCTTCGGTCCAGCCGCAACTACGGATTCTGCCTCCGAATCACCTTCCCCACCTTCACGCAAAAGTGTGACAGTGACAGGCGTTAAGGCTCCGCCGCCGAGTGCTTCTTTTCGTACGGACGAATCACATCCGGACACAAAGAGAGTCGACAACACGAGTCCGGCAAAGACGGTCTGTTTAGTTTGCATGTGAATCATCATTCGGCACCAGCTGCTTTCGCTGGAGGGGCGGCAGACTCTGGGTTGTAAGTCGTCGGACCGTGTATTTCGAGCAGTTGTTTGTAGTTGAAGAGTCCGTCAATGATCGATTGTGCCTGACGTGGGTTCTCACCGCCAAAGAGCTTCTTCATGTCGGCAGGTTTTCCAGCCGGGAAGTTCTCTGGCATTGACGTGTAAGGGTAAACCCACATCGGTTTGTAAACCCAAAGCTGAGTCCATTCTGGTCGCAGCCGCTCTTCAGCACGCTGGAGATTTGGACCTTTGATCTGCTTTGGGTCGTTGACAAAGTTACCACCGACATTGTGACACTTCCGACACAGCGGACCGTTGAGGACATTCCAGGAAGCTGAGAGGTAATCGTGCTCTGCTTCTGGGAATTTTCCAGCGTATGTTGCGGCTTGTTGAGCCTGATATTCCAACTCTTTCGGTGGAATCGATTGATATGGGAACGCAACTCCATCCTTCGCAGCGAAGTAGTTCGCCAGCGTCTGGGCTTCTTCGTCGCTCATATTAAATCGAGGCATCCGCAAAACCGTCGTCCGACGTAGTGGTTCAGGATTTTTTAGGAATTGATACAGCCACGGAGTCTGCACCTTGAAACCTTCGGAGGTCAACGGAGGAACCGATGCCTGCCAGGCAGCGTTGTAATCTGTGCCACCAGGTGTCTTACTGAGTTCTGGAGCAAGCTTGCCAGCTAACCACGCGGCAAATTTTCCACCGCGACCATCAATGAACTTACGGACTTGACCTTCGGCGATTTGAACACCTTCACTCGGCATGATGTACTTGCCGTCAGCGAGTTGGAAACCATCCCAGAATCGGTAGGAGTAAAAACGGAACTCCGAATCTTCTTCATCGGGGTCAGGGATTCCCTGAATGAATCCGTTAGCTCGGTAAACGAGTGATCCATCCTCTGTCGTTTCACCTGTCGCGCCTTGTCCACCACGCCCGATGGGCTTGATGTGCGAGAGTAAATCAAAGGCAGCGCGGTCTGCGTCTGCGATTTCCTGACCTTTGATAGCCAGAATTGCCGGATCGTAGGCAAATTCGACGGAACCCATTTCGAGAACGTGACAACCTGTGCAATTGAACTTGGCGAGCAATCGCTCCCCTTCAAAAATTGCTTCTTTGGATTTGTCTGGACGGTACTGGAATTCCTCCGATGGTGGATGAGCGATCAACCCCAGGACGAATGTTGAGACTGACTCGATCTGATCTTTGTCGAGCGGGAACTTCGGCATTCGAAGTCGCTCGTCCCAGCCTTTTGTCTCAGTCTTTTTGTAATCGTAGCTTCTTGGCTGGCGAAGTTTCTGCCAGAGGAAGCCTGCTCGACCATGCGAAATCACGCTCTTGTAGAGCATTGCTTCCGTCAAATCTTGCTCGCTGACGTCTTCGTCACCAGCCTCCTTCTTTGCAACAATCATCTCCATCCGAGCAGCCGTACTTGTTCCAAGTGCAGCGTGGTCATCGTCACCGTGCGATCCATGAGCGTGTGAATCGTGGTCGCCAGCTGACTTCTTAACTGGTTCACCGTGGTGATGTAAGTATTCGTGAATGTGTTCGTAGGCCAGCTTCGAAGTGTCTTTACGGCCCCAATCCTGAAGTGCTGTTCCTATCGGTCGTGCAGTTTCAAATCCAGGGATATCGTGGCAACCATAGCAGCCGTAACGCGAAATCGTACGACGGCCGAGATAGACCATTTTTCGTTCTTCCCACTGTTCTGGTGTCACTTCTTCATCAACACTCAGTGGAGCAAGTTCGACTTCGTCACCTTTAATCACACCCGGAAGCAACGCTCCGTCGGCATACATCTCAGCCTTCACCGGATACTTGTGTTCGTCAAGTGCTTTATTTAAGCCAGCGTTACCAAGGGCCTTACCCAGGAACAGACGGACCAAATCATCCAGAGGTGTCGCGACAATCAGCCGAGCAGTCAACTCTCGACCACCGCGAATGACCGATAACGTGACCACATCGTTCACAGATGTTGCAGCCTCAAGCTCTTCCAGGTGCTCCGGAGACTTGATTGCCGATCCATCGAATGTAGTGAGAACATCGCCCGCAAGCAGTGGGCAAACTTCCCAACCTTCGTCGTTTTTCTTTTCAGCGCGGTCAGCCGGGCTTCCTTGAATAACTTCTTGAACCAGAATGCCACGGAATTGATCATCGCTGAGGCCAAGTTCTTTTGCATCTTCTTCAGTGAAGTCATGCGCTGCGACCAACCCGAGATTCGGTTTTGGAATCGGCAACGCAGGGAATTCTTTCGCACCACCTTGTAGTAAGTACGTCGCGATATCTGCCGCCGGATCAATGTAAGTTTCACCCTCTTCGTATGGTTTCAGAAACAGGTCAGGCATTTTCGTTCGTGTGTGATATCGACTTGGCTCTTTAATCCAAGTGTACATCCACAGGAAGCCATCTTTGCCAGGCTTGACCTTTTCATGAATCCTGGAAAGGTCTGGGCCAAAGTTCGCGGTAACACCTTCGAAAGCTTCGCCCTGCTTGCTGTGACAAGCTAAACAACCCCGCTTAGAGAAAAGTTCTTCTCCACGCTTAGCATCTGGAGTGTAGTCATCATTAGGTGAGAGATACTCGAACTTCTCCGACTTGACTTCAAGGTATTTCGCAATCGCTGCGAGCTCCATAGGCTGCAGGAGTGCTGCCATGGCATCGTGCTGGTTCGTGAGATCAAAGAACTGCGGCATTCGCGTTGTCGGGCGGAATCGACTCGGTTCTTCTGTCCAGTAAGCAATGAATTCTGGTGTTGTTTTGCTGGCAATGTGACGAAGTGCTGGCCCGACCTTTCGCATTTTCCCAGGGATCATGTTCGGATCAGCTTCGATAATCGCGAGTTCTTCAGGCGAATTCGGCTCCAATCGCAAGTCAGGACCAATTGGTGTTGTCCCGTCGAAACCATTGATTTCGTGGCAACCAAAGCAGCCATAAGAACTAATCGTTTCAAAACCCTTAACGAGTTTCGGTGCTGTTGCCCCGAACGTCGGATTCACTCCAAGTTCAACCACATCATGATGGCATTGCAGGCAACTTGATTCTATGAAATGGCTCGGAAGTTGTGGTGATTCCCAGAAGTGATTGGAATGCCAACCATGTTTCTTTTCCCACTCCTTCGCGACGACTGGGTTCGCAGGTGTATGTTCCGCGTTTTGGAAACTCGTGCCTGAACCATCTCCAGCGTGACAGATTGTACATCCGAAGTCATTAACTGGATGAGGGCTTGCTGCGGTGAGAAAGAGCTCAGGGTTCGGGTGAGAAACAAACGGCTGCGGGAAATCTCCATCCGGGTAACTCTGCTTCATGCCGGCAACCTGACCATTCTCGCGGACAACACTAAAGTCATCAATAAAGACATGGCATGTCCGGCAGCGGTCAACACGATCAACCTCTTTAGATCCTAACGTCTGCTTTTGCCCAGACGGCCAATCGTACTGAATTTTGATATGAGGGTTGAATCCTTCAAGAATTGGCAACTCTTTTGCCCAGCGTTTAATGGCAACAAAACTATTGTCTGGGGCGAGGAGATTCTGTTGCTCTTTCAGAGCATCTTCTGCCTCGGTTGCTTCAGCAAGTGCAGTTTTCGCTGCATCAAGCTGACTGCGTTGAGTATTGAGACTACTTTTTGCTGCTTCAAATTTTGCGAGTGCCTGTTCGGCAGAGAGAGCCGTCTCATTAGCAACGAGCTTTGCCTGCTCGAAGACTCCCAGGTAATGAGCCAAAACTTCGGGACTCGATTCATCACGAACTTGAATATCGTAATCTGCCCGCGCCTTATCACGTTCGGCATTTCGCGTCTTCGAATCCGCCTTGAGAATCTGGACCTGACCTTCAAGAGCACGCAGTTCTGATTCAAGATTCTTGACATCAGATGAACGCGCGTCCCAGTCAGCTTGCAAGAGTTTGACACTCTCCTTCAGTTCTTCGACCTTCTTCAGGTAATCAGCGTCGTTGTACTTCTCACGTTCCTGTTCGACGCGCTGTACACGGTACTTTTCACCCTGCTTCTGGTAGTGCTTCCAGGAACGAGCTTCGTCTTTGTACATCATTAACAAAGTCGTACCGAGTAGTAACACGGCACTCGCCGCAAACACTTTGTGCATTTGCGGGAGACTTCGCCAATACTGTTCACTTGCTGGCATTGTTATTCAACGTTGCTCTGCTCTGCCTGCAAGGTTGCCTATTTGACAACCGCCGACAGAAATCAACTTCACTTAGATGTTAAAGACCCACTCGGGAATCGAAACGATGTATTTCAGATTAAAGACCCACCGCAGCACCATCTTCAATGGTAGCGAGGCCATAAAAAGAAACAGGTTCGCAAGCACCATAAACCGCACGAATCCCATTTTCACGAAGAACTTCTTAAAAATGGTGACTGCCAGCAATGGAGGAATCGCAAACAAGTAAAACAAGATGACAAGTATCCCTGTCCACTCACGCAGCAAAATCGAACTCGCTTGCGAAACGAAACTAGTTTCCGGGTCAGGCTTCGGGAGAGGAAGCTCCAGAAACGTCAACCAGAAATAATCGGACAAGTTGACATTGTTCAACACTTCAAGTTTGTGCGAATCCCAATACTCATAAAGTCCGAACATGTTCCAGTTTGGACCACGAATAAACGTCCCGAGAACGATCATCCCGGTCCATAATGGCATAAACCCAAACAGAAAAGTCGTAATCGCAAATGGACGCTCATTGAACGTGTAGTAACCGTTACCCTTGGTATTGAAATCGATATAGGGGATCGCCATCAGCCCGACAAGAATCACACTCGGAAGGACAACCCCAGCCATCCACGGATCAAAGTAGACCAACATTTCCTGAAGACCAAGGAAATACCAAGGAGCCTTCGATGGATTCGGTGTTTTGACTGCTGATGCCGGCTCTTCAAGAGGAGCCTGAAGTGCGACACCCCAGACGATAAGAAGTGCCGTGATCAGAATCATGCAGATCATCTCGGTATAAACGAGATCGGGCCACACAAGAACTTGGTCAGAAAGCTCCTTTTCACGAACCGGGCGGCCTTCGGCAAGCCGCTTGTCATTCTCATTCGCCTTAACGAAGAACAACCATGTCGTAAAACCGACCAGAAAGAGCATCCCGACAATCGGGACATTATCAGGTTTACCAACAATCCTACGGAAGTCGTAGTCCGTCATACTGACGGAAATAAACAACACGCTGAGATTAAAGAGAATCCAAGAGACAGTTGGCTTCACCCACGTTTTGCGAAGCACGATAATCGCAATATAAATGACGATAGACAGGCAAAAAAAGCTAATCGGATTCGCAATGACCGAGTCAGCAGGATTTTTAATAAACTCGGGCAGCCTCAACACGAAGTCTTCCGCTGATGTTGCACTTTGGACCGCAAAATGAACCAAAGCAACAAGCAACAATAACGCAGAATAACCTGCCCATAAAAATGCTTTCGGGATGTGTTTAAACCCCAGAATGTCTTCAAACTGCCCATCAACCTTAAAGCTACGAACTGACCAGCCGATGTTCAAAAAGAACAACAGCAAGTACAGCCAGCCAAGGCCGTGAATCACGCCAACCGTTAAATCGGGATGAGGATTCATAATTCCCTAACACCGCACTCTTATCAATGTACAAACAAAAATCGGCTTCACTTCCAAGCAAAGCTCTCAGCCAACTAAAACATTACAGCGGCTGACTAATTCCACCATCTTTACGAACACGCCAGAAGTGAACGGCGATCAGCCCTGAAACCACAATCGGAATTGCGACGCAGTGCAGGATATAAAACCTGTTCAAAGTCTCTTCACCCACAGTACGTGCCCCCAAGAGCAGGAACCGTGCATCGCTCGCATTTGTAATCAAATCAAAGCCACCCACGTTGAGCAACTGAAACCCTGGTCCCTCATGACCAAGGAATGGTGTCGCACGAGCCATGTTCGAACCAACCGTAATCGCCCAAATCGCCAACTGATCCCAAGGGAGCAGATAGCCTGTAAACGACAACAGCAGGGTCAACACCAGAAGTAAAACTCCAATCACCCAGTTAAATTCCCGAGGAGGCTTATAGCTCCCCGTCAGGAACACCCGGTACATATGAAGCCACACGGTGATCACCATCGCATGCGCCCCCCAGCGATGAATCTCACGCATAATCCCGAGAGTATTCACATCTCGCAGGGCGCGAATATCAGTAAACGCCCACTCAAGAGTCGGGCGATAATAAAACATCAACAAAACGCCAGTGAGCGTTTCAACCAGAAACAGAAAAAACGTAATCCCACCCATGCACCACGTGTAAGACAGGGCAATCCCGCCCTTCTTCGCAGAGACAGGGTGCAAATGCAAAAAGAAGTTCGTCAATATGACGACCGCACGATTACGACGATCATACGGGGCAGGGTGGCGAAAAATGCTTCGCCAAATCTGCGACTTCCGAATATATTCAGTCACCGACATGCAATTACCTGACGGACACTACTTCAATAAACACAAAACAAAACGAGCCTTGCCGAGACCTTACGCAACTTCGTAAGACTTAGAGTCAGACCACTGACCCAGCTCTTCCTGAAACTTCACACTCTTATCAACTTCCAGCATCCCGTCATCGGCGACGCTAATCCCAACACGCTCCAGCGGACGCGGTGCAGGACCTTCAAAATTGACACCAGTAATATAAAAACCTGAACCATGACAGGGACACTTAAACTTCTGCTCCCCCTCCAGCCAGTTGGGAGTACATCCAAGGTGAGTACAAACAGAAGCCAAGGCGACAATCACGCCTTGCCCATCGTATTCATCTGTGTTCACAATCCAAATTCCACGAGCCGCCTTAAACTTCGCCGAGACAGTCCCTGGCGGAAAATCAGAAGGAGGACCAACCTTAAACCGGGAGGGTAACTCCAGAACCATGTTCGGCATCATAAACCGTGCTGTCGCGAGCGACCATATTGCCGCGATCGCACTCATTGAAGACCACGCCAACACAAAAGGTGAAACCGCTAGAGCAGCTAAAAGAACCACAAACCCCCGGCGTCCGACCTTTTCCTTCTTACTGGGAAACTTCGGCTTCACAGGTGCAGGCTTACCAACAGGCAACTTCGGCTTCGCCGGACCACCTGTCACTTGAGCTTCTTTTACAGCAGCGACCATATCCTTCAAAGCAGGACGATCACCAACCGGTGCCACAGCAGCAGTTTTCTTTGCCTTTGGCTGACTCGCAGCAGGTGAGGCCTTCGCAGCACTTCCGCCTCCAGCACGAGCATCCGCTAGGATATCAGCGGTTGACTTAGGTGCATCAGCAGCAGGTTTTGGTTTTGTCGCCCCCCCACCTTGGGCACGGGCAGCAGCCATGATATCGGCTGTTGATCCTGGCGCCGCAGCAGGTTTCGGCTTCTCGAAACCACCTCCCTGAACAGGGTCTCCCTGAGCACGGGCAGCGGCGAGAATGTCAGCAGTTGACTTTGGTGCTGCCGCAGGCTTGTTATCTTCAGCCGGAACGGGAGCTTGAGAAGATTCCGGAGTAGCGCTGCTCCCCGAATTATCATCATTAGAATCCGCACCTCCACCACTGTCTTGTTGACGGGCGAGAGCGAGAATTTCTGCAGTTGTAAGTTTCTTATTATCCGCCATAACGATCGTTGGTGACGTTTCAAGAACCAGAATAATGGGATGTGTAATGAAAACCAGTGCCTTGAAGCACTGTCCTTTGAATCATGGCATCTCGTTGTAAGGCCAGCAACCGTTGCATCTTCGGTTGCAAGTGAATTCCCAGAAGAAGGAAACAATGCGAAACAACACTTCCCGGCGCTGGGAAGTTTCATTCCTTCTCGTGTTCCTCTTGCGATCCAAGGGCGCTGTCAATTTCAGCCAGAACCGATGCATCCGCTTCAGCCGTACGCCGGGCAAGCAGAAACTTTCTCGTTTGCTCGTTCAGCATCCTCCCCAGCGCCCACGCAGATGCTCCACGAACTAAATATGAACTGTCCTGAAGCCCGGCATTCAAGGCAGAAATCCACTTTTCATCTCCAGAATTTCCCAGAATAATGGCTGCGTTTCTTGCCATTCCTTCTCGGTTTGGACGAGAAAATGGAGTCCGTTTATAGCGCGATTTGAATTCTTCTTCAGTGATCAACAAAAACGAAGCAGCGTCGCGAACAGAGGAGATGTCCGGCAAAAGCCCAGACTCTTCCGTATTCGTTGCTTTTCGATTCCACGGGCAAACATCCTGGCAAATGTCGCAACCGAAGAGCCAGTCTTCCATGCCTGATCGCAGCGGTGCTGGAATCGGTTGACCACGTAACTCAATTGTCAGATACGAGATACACTTTCGAGCGTTCAGTTCATAGGGAGCCTCAAAGGCGTCCGTCGGGCATGCCTCAAGGCAGCGCGTACACGTTCCACAGTGGTCGGTCAGGTGAGGTTGATCGGGCGGCAACTCAACATCAGTCAGAATGCCGCCGAGGAAAAAGTAGCTTCCTTCCTGCTTGTTGATCAGCATTGTGTTTTTCCCGAACCAGCCCAGCCCAGCGATTCGCGCGAAGTCCCGCTCCAATAAGGGGGCGGTATCGACGATCACTCGACTGCGGCACCCCGGCGACGCTTCATGCAACACCGCAGCTAGGGACTTCAGCTTGCTCCGGATCAAATCGTGATAGTCAGCGGACCCGGCTGCGTATTTTGCGATTCGCCCGACTCCAGTGCCAGTCGAATTGGACTCGCCATGAAAGTAATTGAGGCCGACGAGAATCAGACTAGACACATCCGGAAGAACTCCACGTGGATGGCCATACGCATCTTTTCGTCGGGCCATGTAGCCCATTTCTCCGGCATGACCATCGGAAAGCCACTGATGCAGAAAGTCGATTGTATCTGGACGAGCCGCCGGCGCGATCCCGACTAATGAGAAACCGAGCTGATTCGCTTTGTCTTTGATCTGCGATGCGATTTCAGCTGCGGTCATAAAAATGACTTCGTTACGTCGAAAAAATTTAAGTCGGACACTTTAAGTGTCCGGAAAAAAAACATGCTCAACTACTCGCGCTACGATAATTTGAAAGCGACCATGTGAAAATTCTCCTCGAAATCAGCACCATGACCAGAGTCGTTGCCGGCGCGATCAGCAGCACGGTCCAGTTCGGATCGAGTGTCTTTCCAAGGATGTGACGTGACGGAACAGTCACGACGAGCAGAATCGGAATAATAAACGAAAAGCCGAACCAGATGACTTCGCCACCGAACGACTGCTTGTAAAAGTTTTGCGGATAGCGCGCGAAAATCGTGATGTAAAACCAAAAGTCGTACAGACCCTGGTTTCTACCGAACCAAACCGAAGTACTCGCCAGCGCAATCATCAAGCTATAGAAAAACGCGACACCCACTCCCAGCAGCAACACGTAGGTAATGCTCCTCCCAAGTGTGATCGTCGCTCCGGTTTGGGAGAGCGAATACCACAACAACCCGCCTGCCAGCAACAGCTGATTGACCATCGCGAAGTTGACTTTCTCAAACGAGACCAGGAACTGCGTATCTATCGGCTTCAGCAATGCAAAATCGAGATCACCTGTCCTGATCAGTTCGCTAAAGTTCGCGCAGTTCGGCATGAAGAACGCTTCAACAAAAGAGTTGATGAGCATGCCTGTTGCCATAAATCCAAAATACTCTGGGCGACTCCAATCCTGAATCGTCGGCACGTGACTGAAAATAATATCGAACAGCACAAGCTGAGCCGTAAACCAAAACGCGCGGGTAACTAGCTCGATCAAGAAGTTCCCGCGAAACGTCATTTCCCGAATCAGCGAGTTCCGAAAGAACATCGCCCAGACCCGAAAGTAATTCGGTCGGAATGAGTCATCAGCAGTCGGTCGATCCGGCGACATTAAAATTTCACTTGAGTGAATTCGATTTGAAAAGATTCTGCCTTGAGTTCTGCAACATCGCCTTGCACCACACTTCATTGTGTGGTGACCGCGAAGTCGATTTTCACCCTCTAACAATTCGGAGCACTCGTCGTCCCGACCGGCGGCGTTTGAGCTAACGGCGGCAACGGCTGTTCAAGCTCCCCTTTCACTTTCGGCCATATCAGGAAGCCTTCAATGACCATCCAGACTTGCAGGGAAAGAATGAGTCCGCCAAAACTGAGTAGCAAGTAATTCCCGTCCGCCAGCCAGCCTTTCATTTGCCAAGTCAAGGCAAGTGCTGGCATGAGGAGCATCATGATCATTGGCAACAAAGCGAACAGAATCGGCTTGCTCCGTCGCCACAAGTAAAAGACCGTCACCATAAAGGCGAGTCCTGCGAGTAGCTGATTTGTGGCACCGAAGAGCGGCCATAAGATGAGACCGCCGGTGCCAATTCCTTTTGGACCTGGAAGCATGGCGACAATCAAACCGAAGGTCACTGCAAGCCCGGTCGCCACATACTTGTTCTGAAGTGGCGGTAAGCGAAGTGTTCCGCCCAGTTCCTGAATGACGTATCTTTGCAATCGAGTCGCAGAATCCAATGTTGTTGCAGCGAAACAAGCGACCAACGTGGCAATGATCCCAATTCCAAACCGCAGGGGAATTCCAAGAGTCGAAAGAAAGTTGGAACCACCTTCAACGAAGGCACCAACAGTGCTCGGCAACCCGAAATTACCCCAGTCTCCTTTGGAGTCGTACTTCATTGCCCACGCAGCATGACCTGTCACAGGCTCACCTGCTGCATTGACAGTTTGCGTAAAGGCGCCATCGGATTGCTTGGTGAAATGCCCCATTCCAATACCTGCGGTGCAAGCCAGAATGACAATCACCGCGAGCGCCCCTTCCAGAAGCATCGACCCGTACGCGACAAATTGAGCGTCGCCTTCACTTTCGACTTGCTTGCTCGTCGTTCCGCTACTCACCAGGCAATGAAAACCGCTGCAAGCCCCACATGCAATCGTAATGAACAAGAACGGAAAAATCGGCGG
>JAJDEL010000174.1 GCA_029259835.1 Planctomicrobium sp.
TCGAAATGGGTTCGAATCACTCGGCTCAATTTTCTGGATCCATCCATACCTTCGGGGAAACTTGAACTTCTCTCGGTAACGAATCGCTTCGCCACCTCGATCCTCATTTTTCGCCGCGAATACCTGGCATCAATCGAATGCGGGATGATTGATGCTTCTCCCTTCATTTATGTGTGAAATTCAAGGGATTCACCTGAAAACTACCAGACCTTTCCAACCGCAGCAAGATGAGATCTCTCACCGTTGAGGATGATGCTTGGGAGCGTCGCATCGGTGGCGTCTGTGGCCTAGAATGAGCCTCCAAATACTGTTTTTTAGGACCAGTCGTGTAAACGACGGTAGGCTGAGTGAAGTTCGGAAATTTCAGGCGCGGGTGGGTTGCACAAGACAGCGTGAAACTCCCTGTCTCGTTGACTAGCAATTAAATTGTGAACGTAACCCACCAATTCGTCAGCGACTTGCTTCACTCACACTTCGTCTCTAAAAACTGTTTTCATGTTCATGTTGAAGTTGAATTTGGCTGAGATAATTGACACAGGATTGATTCGTTCATGGCCACTCCCAAAGTTTGTGTTCTCCGTGCTCCCGGCACAAATTGTGACCGTGAGACGGCATTTGCCTTTGATTCAGCAGGTGCCGAAGCGGAACGTGTGCATCTTTTTCGACTTCTGGAACAACCGAGTCGACTCAATGATTTTCAGGTTCTTTGCATCCCAGGTGGGTTTAGTTACGGCGATGACGTCGGCGCTGGCGTCGTTTTTGCGAGCCAATTAAAGACCCAACTTGCTGAAATCATCGGTGAATTCCTCAACAGAGAAACGCTTGTATTAGGGATTTGTAATGGATTTCAGGTCCTCCTGAAGTCGGGCATTCTGCCGGGTGGTGCAGAGTCCTGGTCGTCAGCATCAGCAGACGAACAGCAGGCAACGCTCACGTGGAATGCGAATGGCAGATACACAGACCTGTGGGTCAATTTGAAGGTAAGCTCTGAGAAAAATGTTTTCTTGCGCGGGATCGAAACGCTTGAATCGCCGATTGCGCATGCCGAAGGACGTCTGGTTGTCGAGAATGACTCTATTCTTGCCAACTGGGAGTCTGCTGGGCAAATTGCGCTGAGATATTGTGATGCCGAGGGAGCAACGGGAGAAGCACTTCTGCCTTACCCTGAGAATCCCAATGGATCGGCTCAAAACGTTTGTGGGCTTGGAGATTCGACGGGTCGCGTTCTGGGGCTGATGCCCCATCCTGAGCGTTACCTCTTCGCGACTCAGCATCCTCAGTGGACTCGAAGGAATCTTCAGGGAGATGGAGCCGGAATGCAGATTTTTAGAAACGCCGTCGATTTTTTTTCCTGAAGTCACAAGAGACTCGTTTCCAAGCGATTGAATGCGCCTCCGAAATCGTAAATCTTTTGCGAGAAAGAATGGCATAGACTTTTTCCTCACAAATTTCTTCTCTGCAAAACCACCATTCTACCTAGAGTCACAATTCTTCCAGGACTTCCAATTCAGATTCTTCGCTAAATCGCCGCAAATCCGGGCAATGATTCGGAGTCCTGTCAGAGCTTCGGAAAGTTCACAAGGGACGAAAGACGATCTCTTTTGTGAGGTTACGTCTTTGCATCGCGGGTGGCAGGCACGAACTTCCATTTATTTCGGCGAGCTGCCTCTGCACGTCAATCGACGTTTTATCAATGACAATCACCGATCATTGCCGCAGGGAATGCAACACTGGTGAATTCGGAGGACTGTGGTGAGTCACGGCCCAGATGAATCTGCAAAATCACGAAAAGGCTTCTTCCAAAAACGAGACCCCTGGGGACATGGTGTCGCCTTGTGGGTGTTGGCCCTCATTCTATTCCTGGCACCCTTGGCAGTCTCTTCACTGCGCCATGTCCGACTCGACAACGATGTCGAAAACTGGTTACCTGAAAACGACCCCAGCGCGCAGGAATACCTTTGGTGTCGAGATCATTTCCCAGAGGAAGACAAGGTCATCTTGACGTGGGACGGAAGTACCCCCTGCGATCTCAGGCTCCCAATCCTTGCTGGGCAGTTGATTGGAAAGATTGACGAAGATGGACAGCGTCGTGGTGGCATTCCTTATGTGAAATCGGTGATGCACGCAGGAGATGTTCTTGAGAAGATGCTCGAATTCGGAGTCGAAGAAGATGAAGCAATTCGCAGAGTCGTGGGAACATTCGTCGGGCGCGGGCGCATTAAAGTCCGGCTGACTAATGCGGGACGAAGTGAAAAAAAGAAAACGATCCGGATGCTCCAGGAACGGATTCAAGCCCAGTTTGGAATTGAGCTTTCGGTTTATGAAGCCGTAGTCAACTGGGAACCTTCGGAAGCGGAAGAAAAGAAATTCGATGAATTGTATGCGAAATTTCTCACAGATTCCGAAAACAAGTTCGAACTCTCTGGCATTGATCTGGGAGCACACGATTTTCAGTTGAGTTGGAATGGAATTTCGAATGACGAGGAAACTCGACTCGCCGTGATTGCCTCGATGAAAACATTGACCTCTTTTGGAACTGCCAAAGAGCCTGAAGGGCGTCAATTGATCGACGAATGTTATATGGTCGTCGGCTCACCGATTGCGGTTGTTGTCACTCTTTCTGACTCAGGGATCTCGGATAAACCTGCTGCAATAACTGCAATTCGACAAGCTGCACTCGATTCATTTATCCCTAATGATGGTTTGATTGTTGGAGGACGTGTCGTCGCGGCTGTTGAACTCAACAATGGAGTGATTAGGGCCGCCTGGAACCCTTCTTCTCCGAGTTTGATTGGCAAATCAGTGATCGGGCTTTCAGGTCTTGTGGGCATTATCTTTGCGCTGATCTCACTTCGCAGCTTCCGCCTGGGAGTGCTTGTGGTTGGGGTCTCTTATTACGCCGCCTTGCTTGGAGTGTCGATGATCCCGCTCTCTGGCGGATCGATGAACATGGTTCTTGTGGTCATGCCGACACTTCTGATGGTCCTCGCGCTTTCAGGGGCGATTCACGTTGCGAATTATTGGAAACACGCCGCTTGGGAAAATCCAAAGACCGCAGTTGCAGAAGCGACAAAGATGGCGAGCCAACCTTGCCTGATGGCTGCGTTTACGACGTCTCTTGGTCTGGTTTCTCTGGTTATGAGTGATCTGGCACCTGTCCGGGAATTTGGAGTTTATGCCGCGATTGGGTGTCTGATTTCCGTGATGATGGTTCTCTACGGTTTACCAGCATTGCTGCAAATGGTGCCACTGAAACGTGCTTCTCCGGAAGAGGTGAACCCGCGACGTTGGGCCTCTTTTAGTGACTTAGTTTGTCGCCGGTGGCTATCAATGAGTCTTGCCATAATGCTTGTGGTCCTCGGCTGCACCCTGGGACTGGTTCATTTTGATGTCGAGACCAAGGTCATTAGGTACTTCCCGGAATCTTCCCCTGTCGTCAAAGATTATCAGGCGATTGAAGACAATCTTGCCGGAATTAGCCCCGTTGAAATTTTAGTCCGGTTCAGCGAAGAAGGTCGAGAAGAGTTGCGGTTTCTCGAACGCATGGAACTGGTTCGAAAAGTCGAAGAGGAAATTCGCAATCACGCCGAAGTCAGCGGAGCGGTTTCTCTGGCATCGTTTATGCCGGTCCGAGAAATTCCTGGTGAGGACGTCAGCACGCGAAAGAAAATCTTTTTCAATCGTCGCTCGAACGAAATGGAACGGAAAATCAAAAATGAATTCACAGCCGACACCAGC
This sequence comes from Planctomicrobium sp., assembly GCA_029259835.1. Taxonomy (GTDB): domain Bacteria; phylum Planctomycetota; class Planctomycetia; order Planctomycetales; family Planctomycetaceae; genus Thalassoglobus. The sequence goes on from JAJDEL010000174.1 coordinate 3,739, forward strand.
GAATTCATTGTGATGAATCGATACCCGGAACCGAATGGAGATGAACTCTGGCGAATCAATGCCCAGGCTGCTGTTCTGAGCGACGCAGACTACACCACTTTGACAAGAGAGCTCAGTGAAAGCGTCGGTCAGATCACCCGATATCATGCTGGTGTCGATCACGTTGTGACTGGAACTGTGCCGTTGTTTTTGCGAACGCAGAGAGCCGTGCTCGATAGCTTGGTCTGGAGTTCATTGATTGCCTTTTGCCTGATTGCGGCGGTGATGATTTGGGTGTTAAAAGATCCAATCGCAGGTCTGATCAGTATGATCCCGAACTTGCTTCCAGTCGTTGCCGTTTTTGGTTTGGTCTCCTGGTTCGGACAAAAAATCGATATCGGCACAATGGTCACAGCGTCTGTCGCGATGGGAATTGCTGTCGATGGAACATTGCACTTGCTCACATGGTTCCGAAACGGCCTGCGAAAGGGAATGTCCCGGCAAGTTTCAATTAAGCAGGCACTGCTACACTGCGGGCCTGCAATGTGGCAAACGAGCGCTGCTGTTGGGATTGGTCTACTCGTCCTATTCCCAGCAGAACTACTTCTGATCAGTCGTTTTGGTTGGCTGATGGCATTGTTGATCGGAGCAGCCTTCGTAGGCGATATGGTGCTATTACCTTGCATGCTTGTCGGACCGTTGGGGATATTGATCGAGCGTCGTCTCCGCATTAACGGTGAAATCCTAGATCCGCAAAAACCCGACACAGACACTCCGGAGGTCGAATCCATGATCCCAGCTCCACATATTCCGCTCCACGCATCTGGTCGGCAACGATCAAAGACCGTCCGGTAGTTGGATTTTCAAATTCAGGCTTGGCGTGGGCAATATCTCCATCAACCCTGAAAATTGCGGGAATTGTCGTAGCCCTCTCGCTGACGCTTTGTCATTGTCATTGATATGATGAAGACTCCAAGCCGATGCGGCTCTATACTCTGTCGTGACGCGACTTCTCCAAAGATGTGACTCTTCTGAAATGACCAAATCCGAGCAAGATCACCCACCAGTACAAGGAATGCGTCTGCAACGATTCCTCGCGCAATGCGGGTTGGGTTCGCGGCGTGAGTGTGAAGAATTGATCGTGACAGGGCGCATCTCAATCGATGGCAAGACAGTCTCGAAGCTGGGTACGAACGTCAAACCGCTCGAACAAAAAGTGAGCCTCGACGGTGAAAAGCTGAAGCTTGAGCGGAAGAAATATTTCTTGCTGAACAAGCCACCAGGGTTTCTTTGTACTTCAAAAGACCCTCAAGGTCGCCGCACTGTCTTTGATTTGTTTCCAGAGGGCGGGCCTCGTCTGTTCAGCGTCGGCCGGTTGGATGAAAACACGACCGGGCTGTTAATTGTGACGAACGATGGCAACCTTGCTCAGAAACTGACCCATCCGAAATATCGAATTCATCGGTTATACAAAGCTCAAGTCGCAGGTCATCCGGACCGCGAAGTCTTCAATCAACTCAAAGAAGGTCTGTTTTTC
>JAJDEL010000175.1 GCA_029259835.1 Planctomicrobium sp.
TGCTCAACGACAAACGACTTTGGGCATCTCGGTCAAAAACCGTCGCATTCCGAACTTCTCGACTGGTTGGCTCGATCACTTGTCGACGAGAACTGGTCTCTGAAGTCAGTTCATCGAAAGATTCTGCTTTCCTCGACTTACCGCATGTCCAGTCAGGTGAATACCGATTCGCACGTTGTCGAAGTCGATCCCAACAACCTCCTTCTGCACCGTATGAATGTTAAACGACTCGAAGGCGAAGCGATTCGAGATGCAATTTTGACTGTGTCTGGAAGACTCAACACTGAGATGTTCGGCCCCAGTGTGCCGATTCATCTGACCGATTTTCTCGAAGGTCGCGGGCGACCATCTCAATCGGGTCCGATTGACGGAAACGGGCGCCGTAGTATTTATCTCTCTGTTCGCAGAAACTTTCAGGAACCGTTTTTTCAGGCATTCGATTTCCCGACGCCGCATTCATCCATCGGTCGCCGAAACGTTTCCAACGTTCCATCTCAGGCGCTTGCCCTGATGAATAACCCCATGGTCGTTGAGCAATCACAACAATGGGCGAAGCGACTCTTAAAAGAACAACCCCAGACAAGCGTTGAAGAGCGAATTCAAACCCTGTTCCAGCAAGCCTTCTCGCGATCCTCGACTCAACAGGAAACCGAACTCGGCAAGCAGTTCATCAAAGCACAAATTGAAGAACTCGGCGCAACTGAAAACGACTTACACGTCTGGATCGACTACTGCCACGTATTGCTGAACTCAAAGGAATTCATCTTCGTAAATTAAGCGTCACAGTGCAGACGCGCACTGTGACGAAGTTCTCTCACTTAATTCAGAACTCGCAGTTTGATGTCCTTGAATTCGACCCACATAGGTTTGCCGGCGTGGAGTTGCAGCGCGAGGATGCCTTCGGACAAAGCGAGCTTCGGGTGTTCGTCGGTGAAGTCCAGAATGAGCGTCCCATTCATAAAGTGCTGAATGTGGTTTCCTTTGGCGATGATGCGGACGTCGTTCCATCCGTCCAGATTGAACAGCTTCTCAAAGCCATCAGCGTCGATCAGGTGTTTGATGACTTTTTTGCCGTCTTTGTTCCAGACCGCTTTCTCACCTGCGAGGCAAATTCGGCCCCGTTTTCCACCTTCGTCGTAGATGAATCCAGAGACGTTCGGGAACTTGTTTTCGTTTCGAATTTCATGCTGATACCCCCGCACGACCCATTTGTTGCGAAGCTTGCCTTCGGTGATGTGCCGCGACCGATACTGAATTCCGGAGTTGTTCGTGGCTGTACTACGAAACGTGATCCGCAGTTCGAAGTCTTTCAGTTTTGCATTCTGGCAAATCAGGAACGTGTTCCCTTTCGCGGCAACCTCGGGGGTTGTTTCTCCGTGAATGACTCCATTTTTGACCGACCACAACCGAGGATCTCCATCCCAGCCGCTCAAATCTTTCCCATTAAACAAGGACGTCCATTCCGCATTGTCTTCAGCAAACAGACCAACGCAAAACAAAGAGGCAAACATCAAGACAGCAAAACGAATCATCATTTTCTCCGGAAGATAAACAAAAGGTGAGGGCCAGATTATGAACGATCTCTGCACGGAATTCCATGTGTGAGGCATTCAGCAGGTTATTCACGGAAAATTCCTGGTTAATTCCACTCATACTTTTCGGTCCCATTTGAAGAGTACGACTTTCCAGACGAACGCAGGGGCGAAGATCATGTTTCGGCCAGAACGAATGACGGCCCAGGAATCCACAAACAGCGTGAAAGGTCAAGTCGTCTGGTCGCCAATCAAGTCGATTTGGTTCTCGACAATGGCAGTGATCGCTCTTGTTTACGTGACAGGCTACGATTTCCTGGGACGCCACTGCCGTCTGTTTTGTGTTGACCGTCTCGACACTTTGCTTCGGGCATTCAGTCGGGTTGCATCGATTGTTGATTCACCGCAGCTTCAAATGTCCAGTGTGGTTGGAACAGTGCATGGTCTACGCCGGAGTACTCGTTGGCATGGGCGGTCCACGACGCATGGTCTACATGCACGAAATTCGAGACTGGTCGCAGCGGCAACCGGGTTGCCATCCCTTTTACATTCATCAGAGTCATTTTCTGAAAGATGGATTCTGGAATCTTCACTGTGAATGCCGACTTGAAAACCCGCCTGTATTGAGGCCAGAAGAACGAGTCACCGAGCCGGTGTTTTATCAACTCCTCGATAAATTCTGGATGGCTGCTCAACTCCCATTGGCTGGGATTCTGTATTTCTTAGGAGGCTGGGCATGGGTGGTCTGGGGCATTTGTGTGCGAGTTGTGCTTTCACTCACCGGACACTGGCTGGTTGGTTACTTCGCTCACAATCACGGAGAAATGACCTGGCGGGTAAACGGTGCTTCCGTGCAAGGCTACAATGTGAAAGGACTGGGACTGCTCACCATGGGTGAATCCTGGCACAATAACCATCATGCTTTTCCAGAGTCCGCAAAACTCGGCCTCGAAGAAGGTCAGCACGATCCTGGTTGGTGGCTGCTGGTCATGCTGAAGAAATTCGGCCTTGTCACCGACCTGAAACTACCACATGATCTTCCTGCGCGACCGGAGTTAGAGCGAGTGAACGAGCAGCATGGAGAACTCAGTCTTTCCTGTTTCTCTCCGTGTCTTGGTGAAAATCAAACCCAAGCAGCTGAATTGAAATGCCCAAAACTGTTTTGATTGTCGGAACGTTCGATTCCAAAGGTGCGGAATATGACTTCTTGCGAGAGTGTCTGCTTCGCCAAGGACAAAATGTTATTGCAATGAACGTTGGAATCAATGGTTCAACGGATCTCTTTCCTGTCGATGTCGAAGCAGATGAAGTTGCCACTTCCGGCGGTGAGCCACTACTCTCCCTGCGAGAAAATCAGGACCGAGGCCATGCTATCGCAGTCATGAGCCGAGGAGTTGGCACAGTTGTCAGCAAACATTTTGCGGAAGGAAAATTTCACGGCATTATCGGCATGGGCGGGTCAGGCGGGACAGGGATTGTCACAGCGGCGATGCGCGCATTGCCGTTTGGTATTCCGAAACTTTGTGTTTCGACTCTCGCTTCAGGAGACGTTTCCCCGTTCGTTGCGGAGAAGGACATCGTCATGATGCCTTCGATTACGGATGTTTCTGGTGTGAATCGAATTTCCCGCACGGTCCTCTCACAGGCGGCAGGTGCGATTTGCGGAATGGTGAACATAGTCGTTCCTGATGCGAATAATGAGCGATCGCTCATTGCTGCCAGCATGTTTGGAAACACGACGAAGTGCGTCGACGAGTGTCGGCGGCTACTAGACGGACAGGGGTACGAAACGCTCGTCTTCCATGCCACTGGTTCAGGCGGTCGTGTACTGGAATCGCTTGCGAACGAGCGGCTTGTCGATGCCGTGCTGGATATCACGACGACGGAATGGGCTGATGAACTTTGCGGAGGCATCTTAACCGCCGGACCAGATCGACTCTCCGCTCCTGGCAGGCGAGGGATTCCACATCTGATCGTTCCAGGCTGCATCGATATGTGCAATTTCGGTGCAATGGAAACGGTCCCTCAAAAATACAAGGACGCCGGACGGCTGTTCTATGAATGGACTCCTGAGATCACATTGATGCGGACCAACGTCGAAGAGAATCGGCAACTGGGAGAAATTTTTGCAAAGAAAGCGAACGCCGCGACCGGTCCGGTTGCGTTTCTAATCCCTCTGCGCGGAGTGTCGATGCTGGATGGTGACGGTGAACGATTCTGCGACCGCGAAGCCGATCAGGCATTCCTAGAGAGCCTCAAAGAAAATCTTGAACCTGACGTTCCAGTGATCGAAATTGATGCGAATATAAACGATGCTCAATTTGCAGATAGCGCGGTCGGAACATTGCTGCAACTGTTGGCTGTGAAGTAAAAACGTCGTTTGAGTGATGTAGGGTCCGCCCTGCGGACCATTAAAAACAGAGCCAATCTTCGGTCCGCAAAGCGGACCCTACGCCGCTGAGAGCTTGTCAATCTTCAATACCTTCACTTGGCTCCTTCCGGACAATCGCATAGGCTCCGTGCCTCCGCAATGAATAGTCACTTGAAGGATCTCACGTCGTTTATGATAGTCACGATTGATGGACCGGCTGGAACCGGAAAGAGCACTGTTGCGAAAAACCTTGCGGAGGCACTGGGATTCGAATACCTCGACACAGGCGCGATGTATCGCATGATCGCCTTGCAAGCAGCTGCCGAGAATGTTGATCTGAAAGACTCGAACGCCATCGCTCAATTAGCAGCTCGGACTCAAATCGACTTTCAAAACGGGAAGGCCATACTGAATGACAACGACGTCTCCGGTCAACTTTCTGATTTCGGCTTGTCTGCATCAATCGTTGCGCAAAATGCGGAGGTTCGCGATGTGCTGGTTCAGCGACAGCGAGAGCTTGCCGAAAATCGAGACATCGTTTGTGAAGGACGCGATCAGGGGACCGTTGTCTTTCCGAAAGCGGAGTGCAAATTCTTCCTCACCGCCAGCGCAGAAATCCGAGCGGAACGGCGGTTGAATGAATTACTCAAAGATGGAAAAGAGGTCACCTATCAGCAATTGCTCGACGAGCAAAATGAACGAGACCAACGCGACGAAAATCGCGAAGTCGCTCCACTCAAACCAGCAGTCGACGCAGAGATCATCGACACTACGACCCTTAGCATCGAAGAGGTTGTCGCAGCTTTAGAGGAGTTGGTGCGAAGATCCCAATAAAACCCTGAAGCAAACGCTGGGACGAGTCCCAGCCTACCAGTCGTTGTTTCCCCTATTTCGCCATCTTCTCGCCCTCCCAATCCGGTTGCGGTGGGGGATAGAAACGGGAATAATAGGCAGGGTAGTGGTAATAGGAGAGTTGACTCTCTCGCCAATTTTTTAGCTTCTCAAGCAAAGCGTTTGTTAACTCCGGGTGAAGATCACTCACATCGTTTGATTCTCCAGGGTCACTTTTCAAATCATACAAGGTGACAGTTTGTAAGTGGCGGTCCATCATCAGTTTCCAACGCCCTCCTAGCAAAACGGCTTCCGCCTGATTCGTCGCGTTGTTCACATGAAAAAACAATAATCGATCATCAGCAATCAATCGATCTTTCGCAAGAACATCTCTTCCTTGAAAATTCGGGTGTGAATTCCAGTTGAGCATTCCAAGTAACGTCGGGACAAGGTCAACATGCTCGACCGGATAGTCCTCCACCGCTGGCTCAAGATAGTTCGGAGCATGGATCACCGTCGCGACATGAATCATCGGCTGCACCGGTTCCTGAGCGTGCCCGCAGTAGCCGTTTTCTTGAAATGCTTCACCATTTTCACCCAGCACGATGAGAATCACATCGTCCAGAACTCCTAACTTTTTGAGTGTTTCGACCATGCGTCCAACTTGGAAATCACAGTGATGAATGCCGTTGTAGTAGGCGTTGCGAACCTTGTCTGTTCTCTTCTTGGGGTACTGCATAAAGGAGACGTCAGCGTCGAGCTCACATGGTTGGAATGGCCGTTCGGCATCGCCAGGAACTTCGTAGGGAAAGTGTGAGGATTGAAAGTTCATACTCAGGAAAAATCGCTGATCTGACTTCACTTGTTGCGTGACCCAATCAACTGCGCGGTCCATCGTCTGCTGGTCTTCCAACTTTCCAGCAGAGAGAGAACCGATCTTTAATTCGTGCGCGAATCCAGGATCGCGTACAACAGTTGTCGTTGCCTCACCGCTTCTCCCTGCGTCATAGAAGAGATCAAGATTCGGGGTGTTAAGGAATTGATCCATATTCCCCCACGCTTCATTTTGCGAAGAAATAATTGCGGTCTCATAACCTGCAGTTTTGAAGACATCAAACGCGAGCGTTTTCGGCCAGGGATCTGCTGTGCTGTAGTAGTGGTGTTCACGGGTTCGCAACGGATAAAGTGAAGAAACGATGCAGACATCCGCATAGTCGGAATGCGTGCTTTGCGCGTATGCATTCGTAAATTGAACGCCTCCGCCGGCTAGGCGATTGATATTCGGCAGGACTTCTATTCCCTGATGAGTTAAGTGTATGGTATCTGCACGCAATGCCTCGACCGCCAAAATAATGACTGAGGCGCGTTTACTGTTTGGAGTTGGTGGTACCCACTTGACAGTGAGTGGAGTGAGCCTGGCTGTCTCCAGTTTTGGAGAAATTGGCTCCATGAGAAATTGATCTGTCGCAGAGAACGCCAACGTCGCGACCGGATGCATGCGTGTCTTGATGACATGATATTTTGTTGCCCGTCGATGAAGACTCTGGTCCGTCGCAATGTTCCAGGCAGGCAGCAATAAAAGAATCGTGCAAACTTGCCAGACCGTTCGCCAGTAAAAGGCGTGCCTGGAGGTGAGAGTCTGTTCGTCGCTTTTTCTCGTAAGAAATAGGATGACCGCAGGACTGAACACGAGGAAGGCGGTCACCAGTAATCCGGCCATAGCAAGTGCGATTCGTTCAGCGACAGCCAGATCGTTCCAAATCGAAAGCGGTGGATTGATCAATAGAAATCGAAACGCTTCCAAGTTAGCAAACTGCCCAACCTGAAAGTAAAGCCCCCAGCTTCCAAGATAGACAAGCAGTGCCAGACTGCTGGTGAGACCGACAACAATGCAAGTGAGCGTGTACATCACACGCGAGTGTTGACGACTTCGCTCGATAAAAATCCCAGCCCAATAGATTCCCCAACCCAACGTCAACCAAAACCAAACCTGCCAGAAGATCACGAACCAGCGGACCGGCCAATCTTCCTGAAACGGTTGTGATGGCGAAATCAACAGCCCAGAAAATTCCGCAACAACCAGAACTATGCAAAACAGAGCGAGTCGAACGTTTGGGAAGGCAAACAACGTCAGCTTTCTCAAGTTTTCAATGAGAGCCTGCATATCTCGTTGTTGCGATACGGGTTGAATTGATGAGAGCTTAACGAACAATTGTTGCTTTTAAGAAACATAGCTTGGTCGCGATAAACTGTCCCAACCACAAGATTCCTTGAGACACCTTTCCAGAAGAAGGAGTTCAGTCCTGCCGGTTATATCGAACAACATCGGCACTGAAGGCCTGAAAAATGTTATTGCGTGCTGATCGATTCAATCATTTTCACAACTTGTTCTTCATCCCAATGCTCTTCATCTTCGAGGAACATGAGCATTGTCGTTCCGTTACGGCTGGGAAACACGCCGGTCACCTGTCGAACTTGTTGATCCGTGCCAGAGCGAGTCCCGGTCTTAAATTGAAACTCAACTTCTTCACCGTCAATCATAAAGCTGCGAGGTTCAGTTTCAGTGACATTGATGTCTTGTGATTGACCTTGCTGCTGTGCATCCAACTGATTTTCAAATGACATTTCCATTTGATCCTCGGGAACGTTTCCTGGCAGTTTCATCTGCATCATAATAAGAGCATCGTCTGCTCCGGATGCACGAGAATAGACGACGATGTTCATGTTGAAGCCCATCACTTTGGACGTCACTCCACTTTTCGGTTTGTATTCCGCTGGTATCTCGATGCTCGCAATCAGCTTTTGCATTTCTTGAATTTCGGCAGGGTTCGCTGTCATGTTGACCGCCTGACGAAAGAAATAAAAACCGCCACCACAACACGCAACGACACACAATCCTGAGCAGATGAGGAAAGCAATCAATATCTTGATACCTGTACTCATTCCGGTTTTTGGTTCGCCATTTGACATTTCAGAATCTCCAGGTTGATTTCGAGTTTCACTCCCGCTGACTATACACAAATCAAAGCGATTCGACGATCCGCGACCGCTGAATTCGCCAGCAAGCCCTAATTCTTCACGATGAAGTTGCTGGCAACCGGCAGGCGTGATGATGTACCCTGTAAGTGATTCGACTTGAGAAACATGGAAACCACCCTTAGCAGGACCAGAAGCCCCATGCGACAAACTGGTTTTTTGATTGCCGCCGTTATTTTCGCACTCTCCACCCGAGGTCAGGCTGCGGAGAAGAATATCGTCTTTTTTATTACAGATGACGAAAGTCCGACGCTGGGTTGCTACGGCGATCCGATCGCCAAGACTCCAGCGATTGATCAAATCGCAGCGGACGGGACGTTATTTCTGAATGCGTTCGCAACGACCGCGAGTTGTAGCGCCAGCCGATCCGTGATCATGTCGGGATTGCACAACCACAAAAATGGACAATACGGACACCAGCACGCTTACCACAAGTTCGCGTCGTTCGATAACGTGGTGAGTCTGGCAATGCCAAGGGTTCTGGCGAACGAAGGTTATCGAACCGCGCATATCGGGAAGTACCACGTCGCTCCGGAAGTTGTGTACCACTACGAAACCTACCTGAAAGGGAACGGTCGCAACGCGGTTCAAATGGCAGAGAATTGCCGAGACTATATTAACAACAAGGATGACGACCGACCCTTCTTCATTTACTTCGGAACTTCTGACCCGCACCGTGGAGGCGGCATTGACCAGACTTCCAAGCTGGAACTGAAGCCAGATTTGTTCGGCAACAAACCGAACGATGCATCGCATGATGGTGTTGATGAAGTTTTCTACGACCCGGCAGATGTCGTGATTCCTCCTTTCATGACCGACACACCTGAGACCCGCGAAGAGCTTTCGCAGTATTATCAATCTTGTTCACGAATTGATCAGGGACTCGCCCGGTTAGTGAAGATTCTCAAGGATGCCAATCTTTATGACAAAACGATGATCATCTTCACATCCGATCACGGCATGGCTTTCTCCGGCGGCAAGACGACTGTCTTCGAAGCAGGTTTGCGAGTTCCATTTGTCGTCCGAAATCCGTATGAGGAAAATCGTGGAGTGCGGTCAAACGCAATGATCAGTCATATCGATATCACTCCTTCCCTCCTCGATTTTGCTGGGGGCCTTCACCCGAAAACTAACGGTCCCAGCAAGTGGATAGACCCCAATAAATTCTGGAACGAGCGGGGCGAGAACCTAAAAGAGAACCGGAATGGCGGTCACAAATTCAAAAGCTATCACGGGAAGTCATGGATTTCGATTCTTGGCGAACCCGACGCCCAACACTGGGAGACAATTTTTGCCTCGCACACATTCCATGAAATTCAAATGTACTATCCAATGCGAGTCGTTCGTGATAAGGAGTACAAGCTGATCTGGAATATCGCTCACGGCTTGCCGTACCCGTTCGCTTCAGACCTTTGGCGAGCATCCTCTTGGCAGGCTCAATTCCAGAAAGGCATGACGGCACCATACGGTCAAAAAACCGTCGGCGACTATATTCACCGACCAAAATTCGAGTTGTACCGCATCTCCAAAGACCCGAATGAGTCAGACAATCTCGCTGGGAAAACAGAGTACGCAGAAATCTTAAAAACGTACCAAGAGAAGCTGAAAGTGTTCCAGAAAGAGATGAATGACCCGTGGATTATGAAGTGGAAATACGAGTGACCGATGCTGCTTGCGAGTTTCATCCTGACAGTTTTTATTTCACTACGCTTTAACATCAAAAAATGCCGCTCAAAATCCCGACCATTGATTGTTCTCAGGGAGACGCTGAAACCCTGTTTGCTGAATTACGTGAGAAGCTCAGTCCGCGCGGTGATGTTGTTTCCGCAGCAGGGCGGCAACGCACGATTGAACTCTTTGGCGAACCGCTGAGTCCGCAGCAAGTCGTCGAGCAAATTTGCTCGGACGTTCGCGATCAAGGATTGCCAGCGCTGTTAAGCTACACGTCAAAGCTCGATCAGAAGGATCTTACGGCCGAGACAATTCGTGTTTCTACAGACGAAATCGCGGCTGCACATGCCACTGCGGATGAGAGCTTTCTGAAAACGGTTCGCCAGATTCGTGATAATATCATGGAGTTTCAAACGGCGATCTTGAGTTCCGATGTCTCAGTCGTTCGCGAGAATGGAAATTCGCAGGTCGAGCTACGGCAGCGTTACCTCCCTCTGCGGCGCGTCGGAATTTGCGTTCCAGGCGGCGCCGCTGCTTATCCTTCTACCGTTTTAATGACAGCCGTTCCAGCTCAGGCAGCCGGCGTGCAGGAGATTGCGATCGTTGTGCCACCGACGGAATTTGGGGCTTACAATGTCGACATGCTTGCGACTTGTCATGAACTCGGAATCACCGAAATCTACCGCGTTGGCGGGGCGCAAGCGGTTGCGTCACTGGCGTATGGCGTTGAAGGGATCGAACGTGTTGACAAAATTGTCGGCCCAGGCAATCTTTTCGTTGCTCTCGCGAAACGTCACGTCTTTGGCGAAGTTGACATCGACAGCATTGCCGGTCCGAGTGAAGTGATCGTTTTAGCAGATGAATCTGCGAATCCAAAGTTCATTGCAAGCGACCTCATCTCGCAGGCGGAACACAGTCCAGGGTCAGGCGTCCTCATCACCTGGCACGCTGCATTGATTGACGCCGTTCGTGATGAACTTGAGAAACAACTCAACCAGTTAAGCCGAGGTGACTTGGCCCGCCAATGCCTGGAAGATTACGGCGCGTTCATTCTCGCACGTGATGAAGACGAAGCAATCAGGCTGACCGACTTGCTCGCTACTGAACACTTACACATTTCAACAAGCAACCCGGAAGCGATCCTCGCCAAAGTCCAAAATGCCGGAGCAATCTTCCTCGGGCATTACACACCTGTTGCACTCGGCGACTACGTCGCCGGTCCTTCACACGTACTTCCAACTGGAGGGACGGCACGCTTCGCTAATGGACTCTGCGCAAACGATTTTCTGAAACGATCTTCGATCATTTCCTACAACAAATCAGCACTCATTGGCGATGCAGACGCCGTTCAAACGATGGCGGACAAGGAAGGACTCACCGCTCACCGAGCAAGCGTTGACCTTCGTTTGGAGAATGAAAACTGACCAACGACTTCAGACTCAACGATACCGTATGAGACCAAGGATTTTCGACTGTAGGGCAGGATTTCATTCTGTCCAGACAGCTTAATAAGCTGTCCTACATGAGCGATGAACCAGGCATTTTCAACCTCTCAAAGTATACCAGTACACTTTCTGGTCTAGGAACATGGGCAAAGCAGAGCCTCAATCAGATCCCGCATCAACAAACGTTCAGGCACAACGCTGGCACGAGTTTCTCGAAATGGCAGTCACCGTGTCGCGAGCCTCTGGCGGGGCGTTATGGTCTATTGAACATGGGCAACCGAATCTTCTCACTCAGCATCAACTGGGTGATCAACGTCTCGACGAAATTCATCATCTTTGGTCCGGTCACACGGACAGCTTAAATGCCGTCATCAAGACCGGACAATCGAAGACCTTCGATGCAAATTTTGAACAGTCAGGAAAAACTCAGCCACTGCACCTGTTGCTATTGCCCATTGTGTCTGAATCAACAGTTCAGATGGTTCTCGAACTGTTTCTCCCGCAACCGGCGGAACTTCCGATTGAAGAGATTGAAGGCTCGGTCCGTCAGTTATTAACGTGGGCAACGCCGTCTGAGGCAATGCCTGCCAACGATTCTTCCGCCGTGGAATTTGCCACCTGGCTGACTCAAATTCATCGACATCTCGAGATTGATAAAACGTGTTTCGCGATGACGAATGAAACACGAACATGGTCGGGTTGGGACCGTGTGAGTCTTTTCATACAGGAAGGCAAAAAGCTGAAACTCAAGTCTGTCAGTGGTGTGGATGTTCTCGATCCACGTTCGACGACTGTCAAAATCCTGGAGGCAACTGCGAACTTTTTCGCTGATCAAACAGAACCTGTGAGTTCTTTTCATGAACCACCTCACAAGGCAATTCAGGAGTATCAGGCACAAACAAAGGCCAAGCACGTCGCTGTGATTCCGCTTCGAAGAAACCTCGGAACGAAAAAACAAGAACTGACCGGCAGCTTGATTTTTGACTGCTTTGAAGAGTCTGGTCAGCAAGTTCGTACGGTCGATGATCTCCAGACTGCGGGTCATCACATCACAGCGGCTCTCCAGCATTCCTTGCAATACGAAAATGCAAAGAAGACTTCGGTGCATCGATTGTTGCGTGGGGTTCTTTCGAGACGATTCGCTAAAACAATTTTGGCTTTCTCGGCGTTCATCGCGGTGACTCTCTTTCTTTGTCAGAAACAGACAACACTGACAATTACCGGCACTGGATTTTTAGAACCGGCTCGACAGCAGGATGTGTTCGCGGTTGCGAATGGGTTGATCGAAAAGCTGCATGTTTCGCAAGGAGAGAAAGTTCAGGCGAAGGACGAACTCATCACACTTCGCAGCCCGGAACTGGAATTTGAAATCAATCGCCGTAACGGTGAACTTCAAACCGTCCGTCAGCAAATTTCCGATTTGGAGAAACTGCGAACCGATCCTCGTCGAGCCGCTGAACTTCAGAAGACCGCGAACGAACTCGCCGCGCGAGGCGAAGAACTCAAAGCCGTTGAGAAGAGTCTTCAACAGCAACTCAACCAACTCGCTCAACAATCAGCAGAACTGGTTCTCCTCAGTCCGATCAACGGCGAAGTGATCAGCTGGAATCTCAAGTCTCTGCTCGCAGAGGACCGACCTGTTTCGCGTGCGGATCGATTGCTTTCCATTGCCGAATTGTCTGGAGACTGGAAGGCAAAGCTGCATGTTGATCAACGTGATATTGGACCAGTCCTTGATGCGTATGATCAGAAGAAAATTTTAATCACAGTCGTTACTGCGGACGCTCCAGAATCTCCCAAAGCCGCCACGATCACAAAGATCGCACCGACGATCACGACCGATGCCATCAGCGGGACAGCGCTGGTTCTCGAAACGAAAGTGGACCGCAACTCGATCCCGGAAATTCGCCCTGGCACGACTCTACTTTTTCGCATTGACTGCGGCGAAGCCCCGATCGGTTACGTTTGGTTCCGAAGACTGATTGATCGAGTCCATTCCTGGTGGACACTATTGTGAGCTGCGGTGAGAGAGATATTCCTATTTAGCCCCCAGTAATCCACCGGGGGAACCAAGCGACGTTATCAAGTTCATCACTGAATGTATGAGAACTCTCAACACGTTTTCTCAACGAGTGACTCACCCGATGCTAAATGAAACCTTGAATGCTTACTTCTCAACTCTTCTCGTTCTGTCGCAGCAACCACAACATCAAGCCCTTGGCGAGGTGCATTCGGTTTTCTGCTTGATTAAAAATGATGCTGCGCGAATCGTCCATGGCTTCCTCAGTCACTTCAAGCCCTCGTCTGGCTGGCAGGCAGTGCATGAATAAGACGTCGTCGTTGGCGGCATCGAGCAATTCCCGATTCACCTGAAAGTCGGCGAACTCGGCGGCGCGTTTTTCTTTTTCGGCTTCCTGTCCCATGCTTGCCCAGACATCGGTGTAGATGACATCCGCATTCGTAGCTGCTTCTTGGGGGTTATTAGTCTGCGTCAGTTGCAGTGCTGAGAACTCTTTCTGGACACGATTGACGAAGTCATCGCTCAGCCAATATCCATCTGGCGCGGCAATGGTGATGTTCGCTTTGAGGTGCCCACATGCGATTGCAAGGGATTTCGCGACGTTGTTTCCATCTCCAACATAAACAATGTTTTTTCCGGTAATGTCACCGAGATGTTCTTGAATCGTCATCACATCGGTGAGCGCCTGACATGGGTGGTAGTCGTCCGAGAGAGCATTGATTACCGCACAACCAGCATGTTGAGCAACGGTTTCAATCAGTTGTTGCGAGAACGTTCGCAGAATGATGATGTCTGCATACCCACCTAGGACTCGGGAGATATCCTCAATCGTTTCACGACCATCGAGACCTGCTTCCTTTCCGGAGAGAAAGATACTTGTCCCGCTCAATTGGCTGATGCCAGCTTCAAAACTGACGCGAGTTCGCAGCGATGGCTTTTCAAAAACTTGTACAACAACGCGCCCTGCACAATGCGCAATTCGAGTGCCGGCTTTCGTTTCTATTTTGAGTTGATTCGCCAGTTTCAGGATCTCATCGACCTCAGCGGTCGTCAGATCAAAAAGAGAAGTGAGATGTCTCATGGAACATGATCTCCCGTCGTTGTGATATCGTGGAAAAATCAAGAGAGGGCCACAGCGAACGTTTGGTTCGCTGGAATTCGCTAATTTTCTTTATTCCGTCCCGCCCTTGTACAGCTTTCGCTGCATATTCGGCTGGTAAGGAGTCCAATTCGATGTCGCGTTTGGATCGGAATCGATGAGCGAATGAAATTCGTTTGTTTTCGCGTCAAGGTTGTCGAGATGGTGCAAAGCAATCGCTTCAAGAGTCATCGGAACCTTCGGGCTGCCAAACTCCTGCGTTCCGTGGTGACTGAGAATCATATGCTTAATACGCAGAACTGTCTCTTGCGGGAACGAACGTCCGGTCGTTTCCTCCGTCACTCGAATTTTGTCAGAGAGCATCTCAACGCCCATCACCAGATGACCGATCAATTGCCCTTCGTCTGTGTACTGGAAAGACGAGTCGTAACTCAGCTCTCGAATTTTTCCCAGATCGTGCAGGAAGATTCCGGTCAACAATAAATTCAGGTCAACGTTTGGGTACAGGTCTGAAATACGAACTGCGGTTTCGGACAAATTGACGATGTGATCAAGCAACCCGCCACTGTACGCATGATGCAACCGGATTCCTGCTGGAGCCAACTTTAAACCATCGACAATTTCCTGATCTGACAGAAACGATTGCATCAGCGCTTTCAAGTCGTCGTCGGTAATTCCGAGGAGAATTTCCTGCAGCTTCGCAAACTGCTCTTCGACGTTCGTATTTGATTTCGGCAGAAAATCTTCTGGATCAATCTCTTCTCCTTCTGCCGGATCGATCCGCATCAGGATCATTTGCAGGTTACCTTGAAAGAGTTGCACCTTCCCTTTCACGCGAACGTAGTCTCCTTCGACGACATGGTTGACCGCGGACTCGTTCACGTTCCATAACAGTCCGGAAATCTGGCCAGTACGATCACGAAGCTGGCTCAGAAAGTAGCTGTCGCCATTTCGATTCGCGCGAACCTGTCGCTCCGCTAGAAGAAAAATATCTTCGACGTTGTCTCCATCTTGTAACTCATTGACGAACGTTCGCGTCATCAGATCACCGCAGTTCTCTTGGATTGAATTGAATCACCGCAGGATTTTGTGAATGTCAAGGCACATTCACAGCGAATTGCGAGCTTCAACCAATGTAGAAAAAGGAAAACGCCGACCAAAGGATCGGCGAAGGGAAGCGAAAAATGCTAACCAGATGAAGGAAAATCCTCAATGCCAATTGAGAACTAAATCATCCGTGTATCGGCAATCGCTGATCAGTCTTTCAAAACATCATTCAGAGAAAACGTGATAAAATCGATTCGTTGATACGCAGATTCGCCGAGATTTCCGGCCTCAAAAAAGAGACCAAACCGATCTCCTTGGGGTGTGAGTCGAACTAAATCGCTGTATGCAGCAGGCCCTTCGTGGAGAAGTGAACCATCTTTCCAGGACTTCGTTTCATCAATCGAATATCGCAAACGCAAGTCGCTACGACCTTTGCCGGTCGGACCGTTGTCATCTGGACCGGAAAAGAAAATGATGTTCTGCTTGTCACCGTTCTTTATCGACGAAGCACGCAAGAGAGCGCACTGAACTACCGGAGGGTCGATTGTCGAATCCACTGGAAACAGCCATTTGTACTGTTCTTGTGGCGATGGCAGAAACGTTTCTCCTCCGTCTTTACTGTAGGCTTGCCCGCGAGACCCGGGAGCCTTGCCGTTTTGATCTCTTGAATTGAAGTAAACGCGGCCGTCGATTAACTCGATCGCAGTTGTTTCATTTGAATTGATGCCGTCTTCGTATGTGTCATCAATCGCTCCCATCTTCCAGGTTGCGCCATGATCATCACTATAGAACGCCTGCATTCCGAGTGGTCCCTTGTCGGCACCATCGTCGCCGAGTCGATGGTCGGCAGGGACGAGCAATCGACCTTTGTATTTTCCGTGCCGCAATTGAATCGAATGAACAGGACCAGTCGCGTACCAACCCCACGAATCAAGTTTGACGTCCGAAGTGATTTCGCGGCGTTTCGACCATGTTGCACCATGGTCATCGCTGTAGACAACATAAATGCGGTCGTTTTCAACAGTATACGGCAACCAAATTCGCCCTGGATGCTTGGGATCCAACAGGTCAACGACCGGTGCCGGATTCCCAACGGTGATCGGGTTTCCTGGATAGAGTTGCTGGTAGTCGCTGCTCTCCTCTACGACTTGAATTTTACCCCACGTGGTTCCTTGATCTTCCGAGCGCTTCAAAACAAGATCAATCTCGCTGGCATCGCCGCCTTCGCGAGCTTCGCAGAACGCGAGCAAGTCTCCATTCGCCGCGCGAATCATCGCCGGGATGCGGTAGACGTTGTAACCTTCCGTCTTCGCTTTGAAGACAGTCACTCGTTCGGCGGACCGACCTTGTCCAGCTGCTATGATGATTAACGCGAGAGAAGTGATCAAAATTTTCGACATGATGCACAGTTCCATACTTACGATTTATCAAGGTGAAGTGAATCCTGAGTCTGTTCAGGTTAGCATGGTTCGTGTGTTTCAACGACTCACCACGAGAAGGCGACGACGATGACCGAAACAAACCGCCGGAATTTCCTCCAAGCATCAACTCTCACAGCGCTGGGGATCGCTTCAATGAGTGAGCATCAATCGGTGAAAGCAGCAACATCCGAAACAGCAGCGTCGAAGCTTTCGTTTCGCGACCACCTGCAAAGATGTTTGG
>JAJDEL010000176.1 GCA_029259835.1 Planctomicrobium sp.
ATTTAATTGAGACGCCGCTGGCGAGCCGACGCGCCACAAATTCCTGGAGCTTCGGAATCTTGCCGCTCACGGCAAGTTGCAAAGATTTTCCGGGAAATTCAGGGACCATCGGTTCCAGTCCAAACCAGTACATACGCGGTAGGTTATGATCGTCGGCATCGTCTGCGTGACTGATGAGGGGTTTTAGAATCGACCATCGTTCCGAGTAAGGCAGACGCTGGACCGCTGAGGCAAGATGCAGTCGAACGATGGGCGATGGATCATCTGCTGCCATTGCTGCAAATTTTTTCAGCACCACTTGATCCTGTTGTGACGCATCGCCGGCCGCAGCTAGATTGAATGCAGAAACTCGCGCCTCATCGTTCAGTAACTGAATCGCCCAGGACCGGACATATTCATCTTTATGATTGAGCAATTTGACCAGTTGGCCTTTGTTCAAACCACCAGTGACCTGCAAAGACCATATCGCCCGTAGACGATGACCAGATTTTGAGGACGACTCAAACATTTTTTGCAGTTTTGAATGGACGACTGACTTGTCCAACTTCCCTGCCGCTGCACGGGTATGCAGTAATACACGGGCCTGACGCACGTACCAGTCGTTTGTGTGAGTTTGTAAATCGACCAATTGTTCGTCGCTCAGACTTCTGAGGTTTGGCTGCGTGATCGGTTTCGCTCCTTTGGGCATGATCCGATAGATACGCCCGCTATTCGGGAAATTGATCGCGTTCCCACAAACGTCCGTATCATGCCAATCCAATATATACACGCCTCCTTCAGGTCCAATTTCAACACTGAACCCCACCCATGCTAAGTCATTTGTTGGCATGAAATCGTCACCATGTTTTCCAACGAAACTCGTTCCACGCGGTTCGATTATGTCCGTCAATACGGCGTGTTCATGAATGTTGCACATGAATAACCGATTGTGGTATTCGCTTGGGAAAGCATCGGCGAGATAGAACCGTGCTCCTCCATGTGCGGACAAGTGAGTGTGATCGCGGATCGTTTTAATGTCGTCGTAGATGTACGGATTCACATGCGGCAGACTCTGTTTGTGATAGACACCCCCTTGCACGATATGAAACAAGTGCGGGATCACGCAGCATGTTGCGAAGCCCTGCCCGTGATCATCGAAGTCAAAACCCCAGGGATTCGACAAACCGCGCGCGAAAATTTCGAATGTCTTCTCGGTTGGGTGATAACGCCAGATGCCGCCGTCGATGAACTGGCGAGTCGAAGCTTCGTCACCTGGTTTTCCGACTTGTGATTTCGTGAAGACTCCGTGGCAACCGTACAGCCAACCATCCGGTCCCCAGATGAAACTGTTCAGCGTTTCGTGGCGATCATTGATGCCCCACCCATCTAGCAAAACCTGGGGAGGACCATCCGGTTTGTCGTCGCCATCTGCATCCGGAATGAAACTCATGTTCGGTGGCGAGCCTACGAAAACTCCGCCGAAGCCCAACGCGATTCCTGAAGTGAACGTCAGCTTGTCGGTGAATGTCTTCTTCTTGTCAAAGACTCCGTCGCCGTTTGTGTCTTCCAGAATCAGAATCCTGGTGACTTGATCGTCCGTATGTTCGCGGCGGGTGCGGTAATTCATGTTCTCGACGACCCAGATGCGACCGCGATCATCAAAGCAAAATGCAATCGGTTCGGCAAGATCCGGTTCCGAGGCGAAAATGGAGACGTCGAAACCGTCCGGAATCGACATCTTCGCCACCGCTTCTGCTGGTTTGAGGAACGGTGCCGTACTTGTTCGGTGTTGTTTCTTAGGGAGTCCGTTCCGCGATTCTTGGGCGTAGACCGATGGCGCAACCAGTCCACTCAGAACAGTAACGCACAGCGCGAAGAACGTTGCGTGGTGGCTCAAAATCCGGCGACGACGGTGATTGGTCACTTGATGTTTGTTGTGAATCATTGTGGCAACTCCACTTGTTTCGTCGTTCGTAGGTATTTGATCAAATCCATGACTTGTTGAGGCTTCATCTTGTCAAGTTGCCCATCCGGCATCATCGATTTTGGCGAAGTTTTTCGTGCTTCGATGTCTTCTTTAGTAATCACCAGACGCGGCTGTTCGACCGTTTTCAGAATGAGACGTTTCGCATCTTCCTCAGCAATGACGCCGCTGACCAGTCTGCCATCAACCGTCTGAATCAGTTCCATTTTGTATGCGTTTGGAACATCAAAACTTGGGTCGACGCTATTTAGCAGAATGTAATCTAGGTTTGCCCGGTTCGAGCCGGTCAAATCGGGGCCGATTTTTCCTCCGGTGCCGTACAAGAGGTGACACGCAGCACACGTCTTTGTAAACATCGCACGTCCATGCGATGCGTCTGCTTTTTTGATCGCTGCGGGTGTGAGCATCTTCTTGTACTTCGCCATCATCATCTCGCGGTCCTCTGCAAGTTGCTGAACATCTCCATAAACTTGTGAAAATGAATCTCCGAGAATCAGACTCAGCGAACGCGCAACGTGTGCCGGGACATCATCACGCGAGACTGTCTTGTTCTTCATCGCTACCAGCAAAGCCTGAGCGTATTGTTTTCGTGTCGCCAGGGTTTCGATGACGGCACGCTGAAGCGGTGGCTCCCAATCAGCGTAGTGGCTTAGAAGGACTTTCGCCGCATTTGGGTTTTCGACTGCCGCGTATCCCCGTATCGCCTCCAGGCGCAATTTCGGTTCGTCTATCAAAGTCGCCAGCATCTGCGAGACCTCTGGATTCTGCTGTCCAAGTAACGCATGCAGAGCCGTTCGCCTCAGTTCAATATCCTCCGATGGGTTTTTCAATAACGCCAGCGTCCGCCGAGTCGCCTCAGCATCACCGAAAACTTGAGACAGCCGCAAAGCTAACAGTCGCACTTCCTTGTTTTCACTCTTCCCAAATTTCACAGCGAGCGCCTGCCAACCTTCTGGTTGCTGGACATTCCGCTGTCCATCAAGCCCTGTGAGCATGCCACGCATCAAAGAGGCTCTGACGCCCGCATCTTCAGTCTGTCCGAGAATTTGAACGAGCAACTCCATTGCTCCGGAATCGTCTTCCGCCTGAGCTTCAGTTGGGGTGTAGAGCATCAACACCGCGAATATAAGGAAAATTGTGCGATATGTCATGTAAATGTTAATCCTTTAGATTCTCGCTCTTCCGAAAACGCGATTGATCACGCGACTTTCCGTTACTCACCGCTTGCCAGCGACCTCTCAAAGAATTCGACGAAGTTTCGAGACATGATTTTTTCGATGTCTTCAGTGGAGTAGTTGCGGGCGTCGAGGATCGCTGGGATTTTTGTGAGGTCGGCGATCGTATCGAGGTCGCCGGGACATTGTTCTTTGCCGAAGCCACCATCGAGGTCGGTGCCAATGCCGGAGTGATTTGCGTTGCCAGCGAGTTGACAGACGTGGTCGATGTGATCGCAAACGTCTTCCATTGAGACCGTATCTGAGGGAGTCACTTTCTTGATGTAATCCGGTTTGATCATCCAGTTGTCGAACGCAGCTCCAATGACCGAGCCGCGAGCAATAAGTGCTTTCATTTGTTCGTCGTCGAGTTGCCGATCTCCCGGAACGAGTGCTCGGCTGTTGTGATGGCTCGCGAGAACCGGACCTTCAAACACATCCAGTGCTTGCCAGAATGATTCATCCGCAAGGTGCGTTGCATCGAGCAACATGCCGACTTTGTCCATCTCTTTGAGAAGCTGAACGCCATCGTCGGTCAGCGGACCTTCGCTGCCGGTGCCGTGGCAGTATTCATTCGGCCCATAATGCCCTGGTCCAACAATTTGCAGTCCGGCTTCGTACCATTCAGGGACTTGACTTGGTTCTAAAATTGGTGGAGCACCTTCCATGCTGAGGATGTAACCAACCGGCGGTGCGTCCCCTTCCGGGTTTGCAAGATACTCTCGCCACAGATTTGCATGCGCACTGAGCGCCGCCGAGTTTGGCAGACTTTTGATAACACCCTTACGTTCGAGTGAACGGTAATACGCCAGTTGACCATGAGCCGCTGCGTATGAAGATTCACGCCCTTGGTAGAACGTTAATTCCGCATGCTTGCGGTGCAGTCTCGGAAGTAGCGTGGCAATCACAATACCAATTCCGCCGCGCACAAGTTCAGGGTAAGAAACCGTACATTCGCCTGGGATGATCCCTTCAAATTTGTCTTCGAATTCCCGCAATTCAGCAACGGTCAATTCAAGATTGCGGTTCCATTCAACAGCATTCCAGGCGAGGTCAAGGTGAGCATCAAAAATAAGCATGAGGGTTCCTGAGGTGGACGGTATTCGAGGTCGGTTTTGCTACGGAGAATCAGCGCTTAGCCGTACGGTTCTAATGTCCGGCCAAGAGTACACTACTTTTTTAAATGTCGATCAGCGAAGTCCATGTACTGTGTCCAGTCGTAATCGGTGACGTCGTGTTTACCGGTTCGTACATGATAGCCAATCGTGCCTGTCTTCAAGGCGTGGTCGACAGCAGGAGATTCGTCTTGAGGTTTCTTACCACCGAGTCCATCGGTACCGAGCAGACGGTAAACCGGATCGGCATTTCTGGCAGAAAGAAATTCCCCTTTTGGGTCCGCCCATTGATCCTCAATCGCGCTGGCGATGTAGACTGGACGCGGTGCGATGGCAGCGATCAGTAAATGCTGGTCGACCGGTAAGGCATTTTCATTGTGGTTGTACTTCACAAAGTTGTCGCAGAACCAGTGTGGGAAGGATGTATTGATACGTGTGACCGATTCTCCAATACGGCGACGGTTAAGTGCCGCGCCCCCGCAACCGGAATCGTTGGAGATGACAAGCGCGAAACGGTCGTCACTGGCACCTGCCCAGAGAGATGTTTTTCCCAGCCGCGAATGCCCAAAAACTGCGACGCGCGAAGCGTCGACGGACTTGGTCGTCTCCAGAAAATCGAGCGCCCGACTCAATCCCCACGCCCAAGCCGCAATACTTCCCCATTGATCAGGTCGCAGTTTCTCCTGCCCTTTGTCGTAGTGATACGCATGGATTCCATTTTTGAAGCCGTCGTCGAAGTCAGGATCGATATCGCCATAGTAAATTGTGGCTAACGCATAGCCACGGTCGACGATCATTTCAGCAGGCCAGCGAGACGCCGCCGTGCCGCGAGTTTTTTCGGTTGCCTTATTGTCGACGTACCCACGGTCACTGCGATTTCGCATCCAGTTTTTATTGAGTGAAATGCCAGGATCAGAACTCACTGAATGATTGCCACCGAAATTGAGCGTAAGAAACGCCGGGACGTTTTCTTTCCCTTTCGGACGAAAGATGAGGATCCGCATCGTGAGCGGAGACTCTCCATCTGCCAAAGTGATGTCAATTTCTTCGCGAACCGCTTTACCACCGAGGGCGTTTTTGTCTCGGTTGACGAGTTTCGATGTGACATGGCTCGGCGCCTTGGGAGAACGCCCGTACATTTCTCGGGCAAACGCTTCCATAATTTCCGGACGGCGCTTTGTTCTCCAATCCGTCGCTGTTTTGACAGGCGTTCCATCGAATTGAACGAATGGGTCCGGGAGTTCGTGCGGTGGGATCTTGGCTTCGTTGTAGATAGGTTTCGGCACTTGAGCGAGGAGATTCCCAGCCGTCCAAATCGATAGCGTAATAGTGAAAAAATGACTCAAACAGCGGCGCATTTCATCCAACTTTCTATCTCTTTTGCTCCATTAAGAAAAGCAAAAAGGAATGATGATTGTTTTACACATGCCAATCTTGATGAGTCGGCTTCGCTTTTTCCAGTCGGGCGATACAATTCGATGAACAAGAGAAATTTCCGGGAACCCAGCGAGTTTTCGCAAGACTCAAATCAACTTGTTCTCTACACTCATTGAATCACAATTAAAATTTTATTTCACTCGCGAAAGACTTTATGTCCTCCTGGATTCTTCAGCACTTTCTGAATCCATCTTTCTTCTGGCCCGGAATGGCGTTGATCGCTGCGCCGATCATCATTCATCTCATCAACCGCATGAGGTTTCGCCGAGTTCGTTTTGCCGCAATGGAGTTTTTGCTGGCAAGTCAAAAGCAAAACCGCAGACGCGTACTCATCGAACAACTTTTGTTGCTGTTGCTGCGTATTTTGATGGTGATGATCGTCGTTGCTCTGATCGCCAGACTTATTCTCGATCCGAATCAGCTCTCCTTATTTCAAGGGGCGAAATCTCACCACATTGTGATTCTGGATGATACGGTTTCAATGCAGGATCGCCTCAAGGATGAGACTGTATTTGATAAAGCCAAAGAAGTCATACGGCGATTAGTCGCAGAAGGTGCCGAAACTCCTCGTTCGCAAGTTCTCACACTGATTCTGATGTCCGATCCAGAGAAAACGCTCTCTGGACTGAGCGAAGCGGACATCACTGATGATCTGCTTCTTGATGTGACGGAACGACTGGAAGTCCTCTCGGCGACACATCAAGCTGCCGATCCGGCGGGCGCCCTTCAAGTTGCCCGAGAACGTCTTACGGAAGACCGCTCTGCTGTCAGACATGTGCATGTAATCTCAGATTTTCGGAATTCCGACTGGATTGATAACAAGTCAGCGATCAGCGTTCTCAAGTCGATCAGTCAAGCGAAAATTAAACTCAATCTGGTGAAATGCGCATCAGAAGAACATGAGAACCTGAGTGTAACACACCTCGGTGGACAGGTCGAAGTTGCTGCCGCCGGTGTTCCTGTCACTCTGGAAGCGACTGTTCACAATTGGGGAACGCGCGATGCCGATGATGTCCGCGCGGATTTGTTTATCGATGGAAGTCGGCTCCCGCGAACGATTGATTTTCAGACAATTCCCGCTGGAGAAGAAATGACCCGGTCCTTTGATGTCATTTTCCAGACCCCTGAACCACATGCCGTGAAACTGACAATTCGCGAGGATTCACTCGAAGCCGACAACCAACGTTTTCTCGCTGTTGACGTTCCGGAGGACAATCCGGTTTTAATCATTGATGGCTCTCCCTCGACGGAACAAGCGTTTTATGTCGCCGATGCACTCGCAGCGAACAAGTCTGTCACTGGTTTCGCCACTAGTGTGCAGACTCCTGAAGACTTGCGGCGAACTCCTCTCGAAAACTTCGACCTGATTTACTTGATCAACGTCCCTGAAATTGCTCCCGATGCCATCGCGGCTCTGGAGGATTACGTGAATAGTGGTGGCGGTCTGGTCTGGTATATGGGTGATGCGATCCGACCAGCGTTTTACAACGAGAAGCTGTTCAAAGTTGACGAAGGACTGTTCCCTGTACGACTGGATGTCGCTCCCTTCGCAACTGAAAGACCGCTTTCAGAGTCAATTGTTCAACCCGATCTTGTGCCTGAAACACACTCGCTCTTCAAGTTGTTTACGAACGCAGAAGTTCCGATTCTGGATCTCGTCTTCGTCAATCTTGCTTACGGTCTCGCCGCACCAACGGAATCACAACCGAACATCGCCGCGGATGTCACGGTCCTCGCCAAGCTTCAAACTGTGCAGCCACTCTTTCTTGAACATCAGTTCGGCAAAGGCAAAATCGTCACTTGTCTGACATCGGCTGGACCTTTGATGAATTCAGATGGAACGATCTGGACAAACTGGGCGAACGGTCCCGGCAGCTTTAGCTTTGCTGTCTTCCAACTTGAACTTGCAAAGCACCTCGTTCGTTCTGACCGAACGCTTCCGCAACTGAAGGCCGGCGAGTCGATCGAACTGAATTTGAACCAGGCGTTTTATGCACCTGATATGGAAGTTGTATCGCCTGACGATCAAGTGAATCGGCTGCAAGCAACACCGAGACAAAAAGATCCTGAGGATGAGGCGGCTTTGGTTCCGACTCTCGAAGTGACTTATCGAGAAACAGACCAACCGGGGATTTACGAGTTCACCCTCGAAACAACGCAGCAAGAACACGAACGCCGGTTGTATGCCGCGAACACACCAGCGAAAGAAGGGGCATTAAAGATCATGGATGACGAAGCTCTCCTGCGAGAACTTGGGCCAGATACTGAAATCGAAATTCAACAAGC
>JAJDEL010000177.1 GCA_029259835.1 Planctomicrobium sp.
GCTCGGCAAAGCAATTTCCCGCCCGACAATCTTCCCGATGCCCGCCTTCATCGCCAACCTCCTACTCGGCGAAATGGCGAAGCCGCTTATTCTTGCAAGTGCTCGTGTTGTCCCAGAGAAGGCACAGAAGCTCGGCTTCGAATTCAAACACGAAGAATTGAACAAGGCCCTTGAATCGTTGAACCTTTGAAACCGGTTGACAACAGGCTCCCCACTTAGTGGTTAAAGCGTGTTCGAAATACCTGAGCCGAGCGCGCTAGCGTCGGGCATATTTTCCAGAAAACGTTGCCTCTAAAAGGCCCGTGGCTAGTGCCATCGGCTCATTAGGAGACCGAAAGTCAATTTCAAAACACCTTCTTAGACTAACGTACAGGGGAGGGAAACTTGTTTCTAGTTCGGCGACCAACTGAAGCCTTCATTGAACGGACCATCGAAACGCAGAGTCAGTACGCCGTGACATACCCTGAAACTTGTCTCGGTTGGACTCGCGAATCACGTTGCCCCGTCGGCTTCGTAGAGAATCAGTCGCAATCTATCATCGGAGACGGCGAAGAAGATTATCTCCTCGCAAAGAAAGTATTTAACGAATGGAAAATGCTGAACTTCGATTGGTTCCAGTTGGTCAGGCACCCTGAAGTTCCGATTGAAGGACGTACTCTCTGCATGTTGGTTCGGACAATGGGGCTTTACTCCATAAACGTCGCAAGAATTATTTACGTTGAGGACGACAGCCATGGGCATCGATTCAGCATCGGCTACGGCACTCTGCCTGCGTACCCTATTTCTGGTGAGGAGAGACTGACTGTCAGCCTCGACCCGGTCACTCAGAATGTCATCTACGAGATCTTCTCGTTTTCTCGACCTGCCTCTTGGATTGTCCGACTCGGTAGCCCGTATGTTCGTCGAGTCCAAAAGAAATTCTGCCACGACTCCAGTGCCGCGCTGAAAACATTTTCATAGGTGTGAAAGAACTGAACAACGGGCCCAAGCTGGTTGTGCAAGGGACCTGGGGATATGATCTATCCGTGGTGCAAGGTTCGATTGCACGGTTAAAACACAAGCTCGGGAATGATGACGGGGAACGGGATGAAATCGCGACCGACGATCTTTATCAGTGGGGTTTCGCACGAGTTCGGATTGTTTCGCGATGCGGTCGAGAACGAAGTGCAGATGAAGGGCTGTTTTCCGGAAAACCAGCCTGGGTTTCCACCTGACTACCGCGAAGTCGAAGAGATGCTGCGGCGCAAAATCGACGAGGCCGATGCGGTCATTTGTCTCATCGGGTTTCGCTTTGGGGCCGAACCTGCGAACCGACCCGACGATGTCCCGCGGCGGTCGTACACTCAAATGGAGTTCGACATTGCCCGCGAACTCGGCAAGCCGGTGTATCTCTTTCTCTCCGCCGATGAAAAAGTCCGGGACAAGCCCCGTACGAAGTTGGAGCCTCAAGACGCCGAGGCCACTGAACTCCAATTGAAGCATCGCGAAGCGGTACAAGGGGCGAACCATCTGTGGTACCTCTTCAAGGACAAGCAGGAACTCCGCAATTTGGTTGCGGAGATTCCGATTGTTGCAGCCGCAGATTTCCGCGTGGATGTTCAGCGGATTCTGAAGTACACGCCGGAATACCTGATCGGTCGTGAAGAGGACTCGGCGTTGCTCGATGCTGCGTGGGATCAGGTTCGCAGGCCGGGTGGTGAGTCTGGTTCGCCTGATGTCAACGTGCTGACGTTTGTTGCGCTGGGTGGTGAAGGGAAGACTTCGCTGGTTGCAAAGTGGGTCGCGAAGCTCGCCGGCGAACACTGGCCCGGCTGCGATGCCGCGCTGGCGTGGTCGTTTTACAGTCAGGGGACCAGGGACCGTGGCGATGCATCGGCGGATGTGTTTCTCGCATTTGCGTTGAGGTTCTTCGGCGACGAAGCAATGGCAGACAGCGCAGCTTCTGCATGGGATAAAGGGAAACGGCTCGCGGAACTCGTCAGCGAGCGGCGGACGCTGCTCATCCTCGATGGGCTGGAACCGCTCCAGTATTCGCCGACCTCGCCGAGCCGGGGGGAACTCAAGGAAGAGGGCCTCATCGCGCTCTTGAGTTCATTGGCTGTGAAGAATGCCGGGCTGTGTGTCGTCACGACCCGTTACGAGATCCCGAACCTCAATAACTACCGGGAAACAACCGCTCCGCAGCACAAGCTCCCGCAGCTTTCGGTTCCGGCGGGTGTCAATCTGCTGCACCAGCTCGGTGTGCGGAAAAATTCCGGCACTCAACAGGAATTTGAAGCACTGGTCGAGGAAGTCAAAGGGCACGCGCTCACAATCAATCTGCTCGGCAAGTTTCTGGTTGATGCGCACGCCGGGGACATCCGCAAGCGCGACCTCGTGAGATTTGAAGACGCGGACTCTGAAGAACAGGGAGGCCATGCGTTTCGCGTCATGGATGCGTATGTGAAGTGGTTCGAGGATGAAGGAGAGAAGGGCCGGCAGGCAATGGGGCTGCTGCGGTTGATGGGGTTGTTTGACCGAGCAGCGACCGCCGATTGCATCGCTGCGCTGAAGCAGTCGCCGGTCATTGATGGGCTGACCGATCCGCTGGTCGGGCTTGGTGAAGCGAAGCGGAACATTGCGCTGAAGCGGCTGGCAGAGGCGAACCTGCTCGACGTTGACCGGGATGCCTCCGGAGCATTGTTGAGTCTCGACTGTCATCCACTGATCCGCGAATACTTCGCTAAACGGCTGCAAGAGGATCAGCCGGAGGCATGGCGGGCAGGTCACCAGCGACTGTTCGAACATCTCTGCGAGACGACCAACGAGGGGGAGGAGCCTACACTGGAACAATTGCAACCGCTCTATCAAGCCGTCTCCCACGGCTGCCTTGCTGGCCTGCAGAAGCAGTCGCGTGAACTCGTGTATTGTGATCGTATCCTGAAAGGAACCGGGCCGGACGATTTCTACAGTGTGAATAAGCTAGGAGCACTCGGTGCGGACCTTGGTGCGCTTTCGTGCTTCTTTGGCGGGGACTGGAGAAATGTTTCCACCGCGTTCACTGCACTCGACCAGTCTTGGTTGTTCGGTGAAGTCTCATATAGACTGAAAGCGTTAGGTCGGCTGCACGAGGCTTTGGAACCGATGAGGGCGGGGTTGGAGATGGGGGTTAACCAACGCAATTGGAATCTCGCAGCACCCGTGGCGGGAAACCTGAGTGAACTTTTGCTGACGATGGGGGATGTGAATGCTGCGGTTGATGTGGCCCGACAGTCAGTCAACTACGCAGACCGTAGTCGTGAAGAGTTTGTGCGGATGGGCAACCGCACCACGCTGGCCGATGCCTTGCACCAGTCGGGGCAGTCCAAAGAAGCAGCCTCACTGTTCGCCGAGACCGAACAGATTCAGGCTGACACTCAGCCGACTTACCCAATGCTCTATGCGGTGCGGGGATTCCGATACTGTGACCTGCTGCTCTCCGCATGGGAACGCATTGCGTGGCAGTCGATCACCCTTGCTCTGGGCCGTCCAGATTCAATTTCTGCAGGAGCGATGTTGGACGAGATTGAACAGCGCGGCACGCGGATGTTCGCGTGGCGTAGTTCCTATGACTCTCTCCTTGACATCGCCGTAGAGCACCTCACACTGGCTCGAGTTGCACTCTACCGCAGCCGGCTTGAGCAGCGACCGTTACCAGATCCCGACGAGCCCACTTCCCACATCGCCCTCGCCGTCCGTGGCCTCCGCGATGCCGGACAACAGGATTTTCTTCCACGCGGGCTGCTGAGCATGGCGTGGTACCAACACGAGCATGGCAATGACGCCGCTGCCCGCGAGACCCTGGACGAAGCCGAACAAATCGCCGCCCGTGGTCCGATGCCACTCCACTTGGCCGACATCCACCTGTATCGCGCCCGCCTGTTCCACGACAAGAAGGAATTAACTCTCGCGGAAGACTTAATCAACAAACACCACTACGAACGCCGCCGCAACGAACTCAACGACGCAAAGAACGCCGTCAAGTAGGGTCCGCTGTGCGGACCGATTGGAACTGTAACACGCTATGAATGGTCCACACAGTACCGTAGGGCAGGCTCCCGCCTGCCTTCCTCGGAATGTGGATCCAATATGTTTATAACGCCCGCACAGCGGACCCTACGTCGTTGAACCGATCTGATTTTCAATCATCAGATCAGCCATGCGGATGAGTTCAAGATCTGGGATTTCCGGGTAGACTGGGAGGTAGATCACGCGTGACAAGCAATCGATAGCTTGTTCAGGAATTTGCTCTGGGCGATTTTCGGGAGAAGTGATCGGGCGGAGTTGGCTCGCGGTCGCGGCATCAAATCCGTTTTCTCGTAGACGAGCGACGATGTCACTTTCGACGTCGACTTCTATCGGAAAAACCCAGTAAGTGTGTCGAATCAGCTTACCGCTTGGGCAATGAAAGTGGGGTGAGAGTTTCTCATCGAGCAAACGACCGGCTGCGGTTCTCCGGTCTTGTCTGAGCAGATTGAACTTGCTGATGCGGCGAGACATCAGCAAGCAGAGAGGAACACAAGGTTGCTGACGCAGTGCATCGAAAAATTCATCCGCAGGAAAGTTTCGGACGGCTCCGTTGAGGAGCGCATCATAGTCATGTCCCAGGAACCTGCAAATTTTGACCAGCAACCCGAACGCATAGTAGCTGCCGATGAACTTCAGAAGCGTGTAAGTCCAGGTACGTTTCAAATAACCGATTCGTTTCTGAACGGGATAGGCAGACTGTTTCGCTCGCATTTTGAATAGGAGATTGCGATCACGAACCGTCAGGATTCCTCCTCCGAGGGCAGTTGCCGTTTTGATCGGTCCAAAACTGAGCATGACGACATCGGACTGCGGATGCCCTTTGTATCGGTC
>JAJDEL010000178.1 GCA_029259835.1 Planctomicrobium sp.
AACCGTACAGGTGAAACGGTGGAAGAAACCAGACTGGATGCAGTCTTCCTCGAACAACTGTCGGACGTACTCCAAAGCGTCAACGGTCTCTTGCACGGTTTGTGTTGGAAATCCATACATCAAGTAGGCGTGGACAAGGGTACCGACTTCACTGAAAGCTCGTGTCACGCGTGCCACTTGTTCGACTGAAACGCCCTTTTTCATCAGGTTCAATAATCGGTCAGAGGCGACTTCCAGACCACCGGAAATCGCGATGCAGCCACTCTCGGCCAGCAGTTCGCATAGCTCTGGGGTGAACGATTTTTCGAACCGAATGTTGCCCCACCAGGAGACCGTCACGTTGCGTCGCAGCAATTCTTCAGCCATTGCTTTGAGTCCCTTTGGCGGTGCGGCTTCATCCACAAAGTGAAATCCTGTCTGCCCAGTTTCCTGGATGATCGCTTCGATGCGATCCACCAGAGTGTTCGCAGCAACACCGTCGTAGCGACCGATATAGTCCAGTGTCACATCGCAAAAGCTGCACTTCTTCCAGTAACAACCGTGCGCCACAGTGAGCTTGTTCCAGCGACCATCAGACCATAACCGGTGCATAGGGTTAAGCATGTCCAGCGTTGAAAGATACTTTTCAATTGGCAGTCCATCCCATGTCGGCGTCCCGACTTCGGCAAATGCGACATCGGGTTCCGGATGATTGACGAACTGAACGGCACCGGAGTGATCGGTCGCCGAATCATTCTCTCGCACAAACGTTCGCACAAGTTGATGCAGTGGTCGTTCGCCGCGGAGGTGTTCCAGCAACGCCAGAAGCGGACGCTCGCCATCATCTAAAGTGATGAAATCAAAATAGTCGAACAGACGAGCTTCTGTGATTTCCCGTAGTTCGGTATTCACGAACCCGCCACCCAGAACAGTGATGATATCGGGGTGTTTGGCTTTGATCGTCTGAGCGATACGGAAGGCTGCATACACGTTCCCAGGGAATGGCACAGACACTAACACGATATTCGGCAGATGTTGATCAATGGCAGCCTGCGTCAGGTCGCGCAAGTTCGTATCGACGAGATTCATTGGTGCCGCTAAGGCATCTGCTAGAGGATCGAAAGTTGGCTGACTGGCGGCTAGCGATTCTGCATACCGAATAAATTCGAACCGTGGATCAATCGCTTCTCGCAGGACGTCGGCGAGGTCGCTCAGGTACAGCGTCGCAAAATGCCTGGCTCGATCCTGAACGCCCAATGCTCCAAACGCCCATCCGAGTGGATCACCACCATCGTCATCTTCTTCGTCGTAGACCTCTAATGCGTCGAACCGAGCACCTTCTGGAAGAAACATGCGACTGTTAATTCGATGAGCGAGTGTGGGATCCCTCCCTTGCAGGAAAGCAATCACGTGATCAATCGTTGCAAGATAATTACTGAATTGTTTGCAGAATTTGCTGACGATAAGAGGTTGCTTCTGCTCTGAACTTGCCTTGATTTGATTAAAAACGCTTTGCAAACCAGTCGGTGACAACAATTTTAACACCAACGCCAGCGCAAAATCTTCCTGAACCGCATCGACGCCACGTGACCGTAGAAATCCTGTTAAGTACGCAGTCGACGGATACGGAGTGTTCAATTGAGTCATCGGTGGGACGACAGACAGAATCCGCGGCTGATTTTGAAGAATTCGATTCAAGAAACGATCACGCAAAAAAAGTTGTGTACGAGTGGTAAGAAACGTTTCGGAAAAAGTAAACGAATGTCGAACGTAGAGTGTAGCCGATCCCAAACGCGAGTCACGCTTCCTGAACAACAAGTCATTGTGAAATAGACCCTAAAGCTCGGTCTCGCTATGATTCGTGAAACCTTGAAGACACCACGGAGAATTGCAGAACTGGCATGACTGAGAAAGTTTATTTGGCACTTGTTGGGGTCTTAATGTTGGTGGCAGGGTGCGGTCGCCAAACAACGGACTCTGTGGAGGATGAAGGTGATTCCTCTCAACAAATGAAGCTCGCCGAGGCGGACAGCCATCAACGAATGCTCCACACCTTAGAAGCGATTCATATTAAGTCCGCTGAAGATCATCCATTCCTCGGCAAGCGGTCATTACGTGAGGCAACGCTTGCTTTGAAGCAGAGACAAGGTTTGGCGTCGGTCAATTCTCACGACTTGAGCCGTCTCCATGGTGTCTTGGGAGAAGAACTACTGCGTGTTGGTCGCACAGACGAAGCCATTCAGCACGTTCAAGCTGCGCTAGATCAACTCCCCAAGACGAACGATTCCTCAATGCGAGCCGTACGACAATATGCTTCACATCGTTTGGCGATTGCATCTTTGCGGCTGGGTGAGAATGAAAATTGCGTGCATTGCACGACTGGTGAAAGTTGCTTGCTGCCAATTCGTGGTGGTGGCGTCCATCGTGATCAAGCAGGCAGCAAAGCCGCCGTGGTCTACCTTGAACAGGTTCTGAAAATTGACCCGAGCGACCTACGTGCCCGCTGGCTTCTCAATATTGCTCACATGACGTTGGGGAGTTACCCAGATGGAGTCCCGGAGCGGTTCCGAATCTCGCCTGAGGTCTTCAGTGACCAGCATCCGACGATTCGCCCGTTTCGCAATGTCGCTCAGGCTTTGGAATTGGACACGGTGAATCTCGCTGGAAGCGTGATTGTGGACGATTTCGATGGCGATAATTATTTGGATATCGTGACTTCAACGTGGGATACCGGGGGGCAACTCCTTTTCTTTCGCAACAATCGCGATGGAACGTTTGTGAAGATGACGCAGGAGAGCGGGCTGAAAGGAATATTAGGCGGACTCAATTTGGTTCAAGCAGACTACGATAACGATGGTGA
>JAJDEL010000179.1 GCA_029259835.1 Planctomicrobium sp.
GAGACTGAGTCAACGAAGGACGACGCTCCGCGCGAACTTTCGCTCTATGCCACAGAATCCTATTTCACCGGTCGCCAATCCCGCTTGCGGCGCTACACATTAAGAATCGACGGCTTCGCCTCGATCCACGCCAAACTTCGAAAGGGGGAGTTCACAACCAAGCCGATCACCTTTTCGGGGAAAGAACTTTCGCTCAACGTGGCGACGAGTGCCGCGGGATCGGTCCAGATCGAGATCCGCTCGCCCGACGGCACGGCGATTTCCGGTTTCACGCTCGCGGACTGCGACATCATTTATGGAGACTCACTCAATCGTCGCGTTAGTTGGAAAGGGAACACGAGCGTTGAATCCCTGATCGGTCGTCCCGTGGCGCTGCGCGTAGTCATGCGTGAAGCGGACGTGTACTCGCTGGTATTTGAATGACGGCGTGGAGTTCATCGCCTGACACGCAGTGATCGTCGCAAAAAGCCGTCTGAGCTTCATCCGCACCGAGATCTGAATGCAAGCATGGTGCGCATCGGCGAGGCAGAGAACTCCGGAAACTCTTACGAATTCAGGGAATCTCAAATGTCGACCGTTATTCAACACAGATCAGATTATAAGGTTCCCGAGAATCGCTGAAATCATCATGGCTACCGATCAAGCTCATTGAGTCAGCCAAATCTCCAATCGGTTGTGGACACAAGACTGCACATTGTTTGACCTTGTCATCAACAGACGAGGAACAAGCAATGAACGTAACTGAATTCGAAGACTCTCCAAAGTTCGTTGGCTACGCCCGTGTTAGTACAGACGATCAAGATCTTTCCTTGCAGATTGATGCGTTGATCAAGTTTGGCATCAACCGCTCCAGCATTTTCACTGATAAGATGTCGGGAGCAAGAGAGGAGCGACCAGGACTAAAGGCATGCTTTGAGTCGCTGACAACAGGAGACACTTTGGTCGTTTGGAGACTTGACCGACTCGGGAGGTCTATGCGTCATTTGATTACTCTCATTGAGGAACTACGAGACAAAAAGATTGGATTCAAGTCCATTCATGACGGAGCCATTGATACGACGAGCGCATCCGGGGAATTGATTTTTATGATATTCTCTGCTCTGGCTCAATTTGAAAGGCGATTGATTCAAGAGCGAACCAAAGCTGGACTCGCGGTTGCCAGAGCACGTGGCAAATCTGGTGGCCGGCCGAAATTGTCTGTTCGAGAACCTAAGATCGTTTTGGCTCAGAAACTTTTCGCTGACAAGTCCGTCTCTCTCGATGATATCTGTGCAACGCTCAAGGTTTCAAAATCCACTCTTTATCGTTACGTTCGAATTGCTCGTTCCGCAACGACGAGCGACGAGAATTGACTGGATCCTCGCAATCACGATTCCCAGTAACTCATACGTTTTTTGATTCAACGAATCCGTCTCAAGTACGCCATACGTTTTCTCGGAATCTGGGCTGATTTCGCTCCGATCATGAGATGCCTTAGAAAGAGGTCAAACTGACAGGCGTTTTCCCAACGTTTTTTCGGAATCCAAAC
The DNA here is from genome assembly GCA_029259835.1 of Planctomicrobium sp. Lineage (GTDB taxonomy): Bacteria > Planctomycetota > Planctomycetia > Planctomycetales > Planctomycetaceae > Thalassoglobus. The sequence continues at coordinate 1,529 of JAJDEL010000179.1, forward strand.
CAACTCATTAGGAGAGGGTGAATAGTTTCCAGAATTCGTAATACTTGAACGCTGAATCCGAACGCCAAGCATCCCGTTGCCCATTTCTTCAAGTGAGAAGCCACACCGACATCTGGACTGCAAATTATTTTGTTGACTCTTCCCCGAAAACGAACCAGAGACTGATTGTGACCGATGCCAAGAGGATTCCCAAAGCAAATGCACTCCAAAATCCCAGACCAATCCGCTGAGAGAACGCAAGTGGAACAAAGAACGGAAGACCGAGTGGTACCAGGATCAAAGTTTCGCGAGCGAGTCGTGCCGTTGTCTCGATGTTTTGTTCCTTCGTCCAGACCGCAATGAAAGCGATGATGCTGATGATCGGTAACGACAGAAGCAAAGCACCAAGTCTTGGATTCCGGTTGGACAGTTCTGACACACCGGCGACGATCAGTCCGGCGATTACCGCTCTCCACCACATATCATTGATCCTCTCAGGGGGACTGATCGCCACTCAATAACAACATTGTGTCAATGAGTGGCGTTAGTTCCCGACCGTATCCCGAATCTGCCGGTTGTCGCCACAGGGTCTACTCCTCATGGTCGTGTGGCTCTTCTTTGAAGTTGCCCGAGTATGGAGTGTCATCGACGACACCGGTAATCGTGCCTTCGTACTCCTGCACAACACCAAGGCCTTCGTGATTGCCGACGAAACGTGACGCGGTGCCTTCCGGGTCACCCTCTTGTGGTGAAGCCTTGAGTGTCACCTGCATCTCTGGGTCTTTAATGCTGAGTTGGATTTCTTCGGCCTTGATGGGAGAAGGTGTTTTCTCATCGTTGCCCAGAATGTAGACCGTGCCTTCCTGTTTGTCGTGATTGACTGTGAACTCAACGTGGTATTTTCCACCGCCCCAATCAGCCAGCGTGCCATCGTGCGGCCCGGCTCCGTGACCATGACCGCCTTCTTCTTCATGAGGATGACCATGATCTGATTCTTCTGACGATGCCGCTGTCTCAGTTGTCGGTTCATCACCTGGCTTGGCTCCGCAGCCAACCATGAGCGTGACAGAAAGCGTTGTGACTGTAAAAAGTGAAACTTGAGAGGTCTTCATTTGAATTTCCTTTTCGAACGTGATGTGTTTCCATGCGACATAGCAAGGACGAAAATAGTATGTGATGCCAGACCAACAGTCACAGCACCAGTGAATTAAGGTGCTGATGTTTAGGGGGTGATGTCTTCTGCTGAGCCTTCTAGTCGAGCCAGTTTGAGTGCTTCCTGTCCGCTGAATCTCCAGAAAATCCCAGGGTGGATCAGGAATTCGCAGAACGTCGATGTGATCAGTCCGCCAAGGATGACGGTCGCAACGGGATACAAAATTTCCCGTCCGGGTTCTTGTCCACCGAGTACAAGTGGCATTAACCCGATCCCTGCTGTCAATGCCGTCATGAGTACGGGAGCAAGCCGTTCCAGACTGCCTCGCAGGATCATTTCGCGTGTGAAGTCTTCGCCCTCTTCCTTCATCAAGTGAAAGTAATGCGTGACGAGCAAGATACCGTTGCGGACGGCAATGCCACCTAGTGAGATGAAACCGACAAGACTTGCGACCGTGAGCGACTGATCGGTGATGACCAACGCGAGCACACCACCAATGAATGCCGTCGGCAATGCGTTGAGGATTTGAAGGACAACTCGGACCGACGGAAACAGGATCATTAACACGACAAACATGCCGATGACAGAAACTCCTGCCAGCACCATTATGGTTCGTGTCGCTCGCTGCTGACTCTCAAATTGTCCGCCATACTCAATGAAATATCCTTGGGGCAAATCCACCTCACTCTCGACACGCTTCTTAATTTCCGTGACGGCACTCGCAAGATCGCGGCCCTGAGTATTACAGCGAATGACCATGCGACGACGGGCGTTCTCCCGGTTGACGGCGTTGGGGCCGGTGCCTTGACCGATATCGGCGAGTTCGCGAAGTTCAATCTGGCCGCGATCATTCGGCAGGTCGATTCGCAGCCGACCAAGGTTGGCGTAGTCGGTCCGGTAGTCTTCCTCCAGCCTGACCAGCAAATCAAATCGACGCTGTCCTTCCAGCACCTGCGAAACAACTTCACCCTGAAGTGCGGTTTGGGCGAATTTTGCGACGTAAGCTCGTGTCACACCATGAAAGGCGAGATCATCCGAACGTAGCCGTATGTGAAGTTCCTCGGTCTGTCGAATCGGTTCAATCACAGGCGGCGTAATACCATCAATGTTTTGAACGGTTGTCTTCACTCGCTCTGACAACTGCTGCAATGTGTCGAGGTCGTCACCGTGAATCTTGATCGCGATCTGTGCATAGACACCAGATACCATATGGCTGATCAAGTGAGCGAGTGGTTGTTCAACTTCGATATCCACGCCCGGCACTTCGTCGCCTAATTCGTCGAGAAGTTGTTTGAGGATCTCTTCGCGATGACGACGGCAATCGGGATTCATGCTGAGGATGTATTCGCCAGCATTAACAGGAGACGCATGTTCGTCCATTTCCGCCCGCCCTGTACGACGAACGAAGTGCAGGATTTCCCCTTTCGGATTCTTCTCGGACTTCTGCATCTCACGGAGTTTGCGGTCAATAATCCCGGAGACGTTGTTTGATGCGTCTAACGAGGAACCGGGTGGAAGAGTAAGGTTGATCTGCACACTGCCTTCGTCAAATTCCGGCAGGAAGTTTCTGCCAAGCTGTGATATCTGCCATCCCGCGAATCCAACCATGCCCCACGTGATGAGCAACAGTAAAACGGGTTGAGCCATGCTCAGGCGAATCATGTAGCTCGCGATTCGCTTGAAGAATCGCAACAATAATCCGTCTGTCTCCGCGTGTGTGGCTTTCGATTGCGGTAGCAGATAATACGACAGCACCGGCGTCACAGTCAGAGAGACTATCAGCGAAGCGAGAATCGAAACAATGTACGCGATTCCGAGCGGTGCGAACAGTCGGCCTTCAACGCCGGAAAGAGCGAACAACGGCAGGAAAACCAGAATCACAACTGCGGTACCGAAGACGATGGCACTGCGAATTTCTTTACTGGCTTCGTAGACAACTTGCAAGGCTGATCGTGGCGAGTCGAGTCCGTTGTTTTCCTTCAGGCGACGGAAGATGTTTTCGACGTCAACAATGGCGTCATCGACGAGTTCTCCCATCGCTACTGCAATCCCGCCCAGGGTCATCACGTTGATGGAAAGATGCGTTCCTGAAATGTATCCCATCAATCGAAAAACGAGCGTGGTGATGACCAACGACAATGGGATCGCCGTCAATGTGATAAACGTCGTACGAAAGTTGAGAAGAAACAGGAAGAGAATGATCAGCACCAGAACAGCACCAATGACCAGTGCCTCACCAACATTGAAGATGCCTCGATCAATGAAATTTCGGAGTTGAAACAACTCTGGGTTGATGACGATATCTGCTGGCAATGAAGCTTCTGCCTCTTGTAACGCTAGCTCTAGCCGATCGGTCAACGATCGGGTATCGACATGCGGCTGCTTCACCATTGTGAAGACGACTCCTGGTCGACCATTGACACTGCCATCACCCCGTTTGAACTCGGCTCCTTCAACAACATTGGCGACTTGACTGAGTAGCACGGATCGTTTTTCGTCGGCCTTAACAGGGATGTTTCGCAAGTCATCCAGTACGCGATCTGACTGCGGTCCCAATCGACCGAGAACGCGGATTGGTCGCTCTGTTTCCCCCTTAACGGCAAATCCACCGCTGGTGTTGATGTTACTTTCTTTGAGAGCCTGCTCGACCTCTTGCAATGTGACGTCGTATTCGAGCAACGCTGCGGGGTCGATTCGTACTTGATACTGTTTCTTGTCTCCACCCAAAATGAACACTTCAGCGACACCAGTCACTTTCAGAACTCGTGGACGGACGACCCAGTCAGCAATCGTCCGCAACGACATGTGCCGCGATGCCTCAGTCGGAAATGTGACATCGTGCTGCTGACCATCGATGGTGATCGTTACTTGGCGTTTTTTCTCGGACGGGATGAGTTTTTCAGTTTCGGCATTCGTGTGCCATGCCACGTCGTCAGCGGTCACTGGCTCCCATGTCTCAACTTTGTGCCTATCTTTTGGTTGCCAGACCAACACCTTTGTCGATTGATCATTTTTGGAAACCAATTCTACCAGCCAGCCAGTTTTTCCAATCGGATACAATTCACCATCGTTTGGCCCTTGCTGCCTATAAATACCGGCGACGACAATCTGGCCCATGATCGAAGCGGGCGGGGTCATTTGCGGCAGAATTCCATCCGGCAACACGCTGCCGAGGGTAATCAATCGCTCCTGTACGGTTTGACGAGCGGCACGAATCTCGGTGTCCCAGTCAAACTCGATGTAGATGACATTCAAACCGGCTGTGGACTGGCTCCGCACGGCCTGCACTCCACTGGCTCCGAGCAATGCAATTTCAATGGGTTGCGTGACGAGTGTCTCGACTTCTTCTGTCGCGAGTCCGGGACATTCGGTAATGATGATGACGCGAGGACGATCAAGATCTGGAAAGACATCGATCGGCATCTGCGTTCCAAGATACGTGCCGTACACCAGCAGTGCCAGGCTGATCACGACGACCAGCATGCGATAACGAAGAGCGAATCTAATAACAGCGTTTAACATTTTGTCTTCCTCAGTGTGAAGCGTGAACGGTGCCATCCGCGTGAACGTGAACGTCGGCACGCATCCCACTGGCAGCTTGGGCCTTAAGAACGCGATTGAGTGATGCTGCCGCGTTTTGAGCGAGATACACACCGGGTGTCACACTTCCATCATTGGCCAGCACGATGTTCAATCGGTCCTCATGGAGCACATGCACTGCTATGCGATTGAAGAGATCGCCATTCTGCTGAAATACATACGCTTCCGGTCCTTCGCGAACAACAGACGCAGCAGGCAGCACCAACACGTCTTTGAGTTCCTCAACAGGGACGTGCAAACGGACACGTTGACCGGGCCGGAATCTCCACACCACGAAAGTCTCACCACTTTTCGTGTAAGAACGCGACTGATTCATCAGCGGTATGAAAAAGTCGAAGGTCCGGCTTTTGGTATCGATGACGTTAGAGAGGTGTCGAATTTCAAAAGTTTGGTCCAATACAGGCCAGTGTGCCGGATCGTCTTCAGCGAATTCAACGATGATCCCCCAGCTGTTTTGTGCCGCCTTCTCAAGAAAAGGTGTCTCTCGCTTGAATGCGTGCCCTTCGATGTAAAGCGAACTGTGATTTGCCAAAGTCGAGAGCAATTGTCCTGCCTGCACCTGCTGACCAAGCTCCGCATTCAACTCTTGAACTTCGTACGCGAATCCAGTCTGCTGACTATCCTGCATGCGAAACGAGGTCTGTTGAATGGTCGTCTCGTTGCTACGTTTTTTCGCGAGAGGTGGTGCTACGATCTCAACCGTTGAGACGAACTGACCTTTGGCAATGCCTTCGATCTGGTCTGGATTCAATCCTCGTGTGAGTAGGTCCTGTCGGTGACCCTGAATGATGGCAGCTTGTCGGCTGACCTGATTCTCCAAATCAATGATCTTGGTTTTGGCAATTCCGCCTTTCTCTGCAAGAGGAAGAAGCCGTTTCAGTTCCGCTTCGATGAACTCTGTCTCTCTCGCCGAACTAAAGAAGTCCTTCTGCGTTTTCTGTAGGTACTCGCTGAACAATCGAAGAGTAAACAGCCGGTCACCAACCTTGACGGTATCGCCGGGAAAGGCGTGTACCTGCGTGACAACACCAACCGCTGGTGAAGTGACACCACGATCAGAATAGCCGGGTCGATCAACAACCGCACCGGGAACTTGAATCTTTCGCCAATACGTTTGTAACTTCGCGGGCTTTGCAACCAGATGGAGGTTCTTGCGAGCCTGTCGAGTGAGTTTGAGCACCTTTGGCTCCGTAACGGGTGCGGCTGCTTCCTCAGTATCGGACTGAATCGTCGTTTGCGAGAACATGGGCATCCAGGTTCCGCGAGTGAAAAATGCAGCAGCACCGAGGATTGACACAATGGTTACTCCGGTGAGCAAGCGTACTATTTTTGAAGTTTGCATAAGGATACCCCGGTTTCTTCACGACCAAATTGTGGTCATCCCGAACGGAAAGCTCTGTTGCAGTAAATTCTGAATTAAGAGGCTTCACCATCTCAACGAAGTACGCAGTGTTTCGAGAACGTCGCGACGGAGGAGTAGTGAAACACACTGAAAGAGAAGGCAACCAATGTCATTACGGTCGAGATGAACCGCGATCATCAGCTACCGATGGCGTTTAGCAGCGAATCGAGAGTGTCTGCAAATAGAGCGGACACTTGAGGTCGTTCAGCGGAGGTGGCAAGTTACCTTCAAAACCAAGACGCGAACTCACGATGGCGACCGACTCATCGTAAATTAAGCAAGCAACGGATAACTCAGTATTGGAGAGTTTTACCGTATTCACATCATTAACTAGTGTCGTCTCTGAGACATAGAAAGCGTCTGAGT
>JAJDEL010000180.1 GCA_029259835.1 Planctomicrobium sp.
GAACCCCACAGTTACGAGACTCTTGACAATTCGGTATTATCCAGGCAATTGACCTCTCCAAATGTCGAAACCAGGCACTTCCGCTGATGAATTCCAGTTCAGAAACATCAACGCTCCAGCCTTTGAAGACGCGGTGGATTCTAGACAAGCGACTCGACGCAGCGTTCTTTGTAGGAACGCCGCTGCTGATTCTTCCAATTTTTTTTGCTGCCAACACACGCTGGAGCAGTGCAGATTTGTTTCTCATCGTTTCGACGTTCGGTGCTTTGGGGCACCATGCACCAGGGCTAATGAGAGCATACGGAGACAAGCAATTATTTCGCCGATTCTGGATACGGTTTACATTAGTTCCCATTGTCGCGATCACAGTCTTCTCGCTGTACACAATGGATGAGCTCCCAGGAATCATGCTGGTGTTACTCACTTGGGGATTCTGGCATTTTCTCATGCAGACCTATGGTTTTGCTCGTATCTATGATGCCAAAGTCGGGTCGTTCGATGCGTCAACTCAGTGGCTTGATTTCGGGGTCTGCGTTGCATGGTCTGGCTCATGCATTTTGTTTGCTCCAAGTCGCATGTACGAATTGCTGACATTGGCGCTAAAGTCAGGATTAACACCTATTCTCGATCTACCGCTCGACTCGTTACGCACTTTCTGGTTAGGTGGGACCATCTTTGTCACGATTCTGTTTGCATCCAACATTCTGTGGAAGGCTGCTCGAGGTGAATCCGTCAACATTGCCAAGTTGATTTTATTTGGAGCAACGTTTTCATTCTTCTGGTTCTGTTCGGTCACACTCACCAGTCTTCTGCTGGGGGTCGCCATGTTTGAGATCTTCCACGATGTTCAATACCTCGCAATTGTCTGGTTGTTTAATCGAAATCAAGTGAAGAAGAAGGCAGATGTGGGGCCGTTTACTAAATTTCTATTCCGTCCGAGTTCTGGATTGGTGGGGCTTTACCTGGGATTGATCTTTGCCTACGGATTCATGGGCTTTGCTGCTGAACGACTGACTTCGGGTCGACTTCAGCAGGTCCTCTTCAGCATCGTTGCCGCATCGAACTTGGTTCATTTTTATTACGATGGATTCATTTGGAAAATTCGAGAAGCTGAAACAGGAAAAGCTCTTGGCGTTGAGACAGGACTGGCACGGGTCAGAATGCCGAGATGGTTTAATCACGCGAGTAAATGGGCGGTACTCCTTGCCATCATTGGAGTTTTGTTACTGACAGAGCGATCTTCGACAATGACTGAACCAGAGCGAAATCAAGCGATTGCAGAACGTGTTCCAAAGTCCGTGAGTGCCCAAAACGCATTGGCAAAAACTCTATTGGATCAAAGAGAATACCTCGAGGTCATCCGAATTTGCCGTGCTGCTCAAAAAATGAACGACGATCAGTATCGCACTCATATGTACCTTGGGGTCGCTTTAACAGCCACCGGCAAACCGAATCTTGGTTTCAACGAACTTCAGCAAGCTTTTGAACTGAACCCGCGAGATGCGTATTTGCAATTCCACTTAGCGATGGGCTGTATTCGACGAAATGAATACGATCAGGCACTTGTGCATCTAGAAGAGTCCGTAGCTCTCAGCCCCGAGGATGCCGTTGGCGAATACAATTTAGGCGTGTTGTATCTGTTGATGGAAAGGCTCGATGAATCGATAGCAAGTCTGGATCGGGCGGTTCAGCTTACACCTGAATATCCCGCTGCCTATCTTTCGCTTGGCGAGGCACACCTGAAAAATGGGACTCTGAAGAGCGCAATTCGTTCTTTAGAGACCTGCCTGTTACAAGATCCTGGTCGAATCGAAGCTTACGGACTCCTCTCACAATCACTACGTCAACAAGGTCATATTGCTGAAGCTAATGAAGCACTTCAGGCAGGTATTGAAGTGCAAATGAATTCAATCAATCCCCCTGATGGAATCAACAAGGCTGTGGTATTGGCCACCGAACTTCTTGAAAACACTCCCTCTCCAAACCTGGAAACATTGGACTTGGTGGCCCGTTGCTACGCTCTTGCAGGAAAGCATGAAAACGCAATCAAAGCTGCCACAAAAGGTGTCGAACTTGCAAAAAAACAAGCGGACATTCAGTTGATTGAATCGCTCGAAGTGTTAATCAAAAAATCACGACAGCAGATAGAGAGTACAACGACACCATGATTCAATACGGAATGCAAAGCTTGTTGCCAGCTTCGGTAGGCAGTGCCTGAAAATGCAGCCAAAATCTCCTGATCCCCCTCGCAGACCAACGAGTATCATTGGCGCATTTTCTGCAGAACAAAAGCTCTCTGCGCTGTTACTGCTAATGGTCGCGTTCGTCTATCTTCAAACCCTCTCGTTCGAATTCATCAACATTGATGACAATGTCTATGTCACTGAGAACGTCGAAGTTCAAAAGGGCCTGAATCCTGAAACAGTTCAGTGGGCATTCACGACGACCGACTACGCAAAGTTCTGGCAACCTCTGGTGTGGTTGTCTTTGATGCTCGACGTCGAGTTTTATGGACAATGGGCAGGTGGTTTCCATTTGACGAATGTGATTCTACACGCCATTAATTTAATCCTCTTGCTTTACTGGCTGCGAAGACTGACTGGTCAACTTGATGGGAGTTTCTTCGTTGCCGCATTCTTCGCAGTGCATCCCTTGCATGTTGAGTCAGTGGCTTGGATTACTGAACGCAAAGACGTACTGAGTACTTTTTTCGGACTTGTGTCACTTTCGACATGGCTGCAATATCTAAAAACGCGAAAACTCCGCTGGTTCTCCTCAGCATGGATTGCGATGGGGTGCAGTCTGATGTCTAAACAGATGTTGGTGACGTTACCGTTTGTTTTTCTATTACTCGACTATTGGCCCATGAGCCGGATTCAGGGGACGGATGCGAGTGAGACTCTGCGTGTTCGATGCAGACGTGTTGGTCAACTCATACTGGAAAAACTTCCATTCTTTGGTTTGACAGCACTGTTTTGTTCAATCGCTTTTTCAGCCCAATCGAATGCAGGAGTAACGAAGTTGATGGTCGATCTCACTCTGCTCGACCGTATCAACAACGCACTCTTGAGCTACATAATCTATCTACAGGAAACTTTTTTGCCGACGGGTCTTTCCGTTTTCTACCCACACCCCGGCAGTAACGTTTCCGCTGGAGAGATTTGGTTTTCAATGCTGTTCCTGATTGGAATCACGGTGGGTGTTTACAGACAACGCCATTACCGCCCCAGCCTGATCGTCGGATGGTTATGGTTTCTTGGATGCCTCGTTCCTGTAATCGGAATCGTACAAATTGGTTATCAAGGCTACGCGGACCGTTTTATGTACTTTCCGCTCATTGGCCTGGCATTCGGTTTCGCCTTCTCAATTCAAAAGAAAAAAGCACTTTTTCGAGGGATCGCGATTTCCGGTCTCATTTGCTGTTGTGGCCTCTCGTTCAACCAAGTTCGCCATTGGAAAAACTCCGTCACTCTTTGTGAACATGGACTCAATGTGACCGAAGATAACTGGTTCCTGGATGCCACCCTTGGCGCAGCCATGATGACATCCCCCTGGAATGTCGCTCCAGAGAGGCTCGTCAACCAATCACACTTGCAACTTGCTGAGAAGCATTTGCGCAAAGCAATTCTTCATCAACCCAATTTCTCACCAGCTCATTTTAACCTTGGCCTGACCCTCAGTGATCGTGGCCAACTCTCTCCGGCAACCGAAAGCTTTCCTCGCGCATTAACTCTTCGTCCAGATTACTCCAACGCGCGCTATTTTCTTTGTAAAAACTTGGAGCGGCTCGGTGACTTCCAGGAACTCGCAGAGCAGCGTCGTTTACTCTCCGAAATGAAATAATAGCGATTACAAAGTCAGTACAACATCATTCATTGTCGACTCGAACCGACGTCAATCAGGATTTCCCATGGCAGAAAACTTTGTTCTTTTTATTTTTCTTATCCTGCCACCGAGCCTGTTCGTTGCGACTCGTAACTTCATTCGCAAAGCGAAAGCTGATCCCGATGGAAGAAAAATGCGATCACTCATCGCCGGGAATGCTTTGGTTTTTTCGTTTCTACTTTCCCTCGGACTGTTTTCGGGAGAAGTCTATTTTCGTTTTTTCTACGACAGCACTGATTCCTTCGCTCTTTGCAAGACAACGGAGCGCTGGTTTGAACGGCACTTTAAAAGCAATCTCACTGGTTTTCGAGATTCCGTCAACTACCTTCCAACCGTTGAGCCAGGCAAACGTCGAGTCACCTTTGTAGGAGACTCTTTTACTGCCGGTCACGGCATCAAGAATGTGGAAGACCGGTTTGCAAATCGAGTCCGTGCATTACAAACAGACACCGAAGTGCATGTCCTCGCGCAGTGTGGTTGGGACACTGGCAAAGAACTTGAACTCATCAAATTTATTCCGACATCCGGATACGAAGAGAACATCGTTGTCCTGGCTTATTGCCTGAATGACATTTCGGACATCACTCCACAATGGAACAAAATTCTGAATCGTATTTACAAAGAACCCAAGCCAGGGTTCTTCATCAAGAACAGTTACTTCCTCAACACAGTCAATGCCAGACTTCAGATGGCCCGTGAGCCGGAAATCGTGGATTACTACAGCTTCATTAAAAAAGCGTACGCTGGTTCAATTTGGGAGAAACAACAAGCTCGACTCAAAGAGATTCACAACGCCGTTGCTGCGGCAGGGGGAAAGTTAGTAGTCGTAACCTTCCCGTTCCTCCATGCCTTGGGAGATGATTACAGTTATCGTGAAATCCACAAGCAACTGGATGACTTCTGGAACGACCAAAACATCCCCCATTTGGACCTGTTGGAAGTGTTTGCAGATGAATCGCCAAGTCAGGTGACACTCAGTTCCAGAGATGTCCACCCGAACGTAAAAGCTCACACGATGGCTGCTGAGGCGATTTCCGCTTTTCTTGACAAACGAATGAACAAATAGTCCCGGTGAACGCGTTATGATTCAACTATGAAAAGTCCGTCTCCACTCGCCGCAGCGACGCTGACCGCCGTCACAATTTTTGTCTTTGCTCCAACGCTTGGGCATGGGTTTATTAACTACGACGATGGTGCCTATGTCACAGAAAACACGCATGTCCTCGACGGCCTCTCTTGGGAAACAATCTCTTGGGCATTCAGTTTTTCCAGTACGGAGGCAACCTCAAATTGGCATCCGTTGACGTGGCTTTCCCACATGGCAGATGTGAGCCTGTTTGGCGAAAACCCTTCGCGGATGCATCTGGTCAATCTTTTTCTTCATCTCGCGAATGTTCTGCTGCTGTATGCAGCTCTCGTGAAAATGACACACAAAGTTTGGCCGAGTTTCTTTGTCGCGATAGTCTTCGCAATACACCCACTGCACGTTGAATCGGTCGTGTGGATTTCCGAGCGAAAAGATCTACTCAGCACGTTTTTCGTTCTATTGGCAATTTTGTCTCATTTGCATTTCACTATTGGTAACCTGATACGCTGGCAAGTCGCTGCGGTGGTCTTCTTTATTCTCTCACTCATGTCGAAACAAATGTACGTGACGCTACCGTTTCTACTTCTCCTACTCGACTACTGGCCGCTAAACCGCTTAGAAACATTCACCCAAGCAGGAATTCTTCCGCAAAAGTCATTACGAACGTTGATCATCGAAAAGCTTCCGTTCTTTTTTGTCACAGTTGTATTTTGTGTTGTCGCCTTTTCTGGTCAAAGTCATGGTGGTGCTGTTGGAAGCCTTGAAGACTATTCAATCCCGCAGAGATCTCTCAACGCCTTGACTAGCTACACTGGCTACATCTGGCAAACTCTTTGGCCGATGAACCTTGCCGTCTTTTATCCCTACCCAAAAGAGTTGCCATGGCTGCCAGCGATGATTTCTTTGTTGATATTAACCACAATCACTCTCGGAGTGATCGAACTACGGACGCGACACCCGTACGTCATGATTGGTTGGTTCTGGTATCTCGGGACTCTTGTTCCTGTGATCGGGCTGGTACAAATAGGACGTCAGCGGATGGCAGATCGCTACATGTATTTCCCGATGATCGGCTTACTGATTGCCGTCGTCTGGCTCGTTTTGAAATGGGCGAAAGACCAGCAGAGCAGGCATGAGATCCTGAAGATTGTCGGTGTGGTGATTGTTGTCGGTCTCGCATTTTTGGCGAGAAACCAAAGTTCGTACTGGAAGGATTCAGTGACGCTTTTCACGCATGCAGCTGAAGTTTCTGAAAGCAGTCTGGCTTCAACAAAGCTCGGCTACGAACAGGCACAACTCGGCGAACTCGATGCGGCCAGGAAACTTTTCCTCCATGCGCTGCAACTCGACCCTGATTACGTCTCCGCGCACAGTAGCTTGGGAAACACCTACCTAGCCCAGGGCGAGCCGCAAAAAGCGATCAGGCATTTCGAAAGAGCAATCAAGCTCGACCCGAGTTATGCAGAAGCACAATACAACCTGGGAATCACCTACTCGTGGAGAGGTGACCTGGAGAAGTCTGTGAAGCATTACAACTTGGCACTCAAGATTGATCCTAACAACGCAAATATTCACGCAAACTTAGGCACGACTTATCTGATGATCAAACAAGACTCCGAAGCACTGGTACATCTTCAAAAAGCCATTGAAATCGATCCAGATCTAGTGGAAGCACACTTCGCACTTGGTAACGTCCTGTCATCTTTGAAGAAGAATTCAGATGCGATTAAACATTTTGAAATCGTCCTAAAAACTCGACCGAACGCAAACGAAGTTCATCGAGAGCTGGCACGTCTCTACACAGAAGAAGGGAATACTCAACTCGCCACGACGCACCGCGAGCTTGCTGAAAAAGATCCCGCAGAGGAACAACCGTGAAGAAAACTCTAAGTGCGTTCATAAAGAGTGACTTGATCTTCTTTTTTTACACTTGAGAAAAAGAAGATTGACTCCGGAAGTCAGGACGACAGTACTCACTGACAGTCAAAGCACACTAGACGAGACTTGATTGCCAGACGCACAACAAACCAAATAGGTTTCAGCATCGACTACCAATTCGGTGATGGCGAATATTTCCGCTCCGATTTATGATGATCTCAAAGCTGTTTTCATTCATACGGCTCTTCGCCATTTCAAGCGACCATCAATTTTTTTCGTTCAAAGTTTTTCAACGAGCTTGTTATTCGTTGTGAAACGTTATCGAATTAATTTATGCTGATGCGATCTGGAATCGCTTAAAACTTCAGGAGATGGTTATGCCACGCCAGGAAGTCATCATTCGTTCGCTTTTCGTTCTTTGCTTAACCTTGCTCACGCCGCACATTCTGGTGGCTCAAGCGCCGAAACCGCCGCGTAACTCAGCGGAAGCTGCCCAGCAGCGCGCTGCTGCCCAGCAGAAACTCGCAAAAGCGAAAGCAGATCTCAAAAAGAAAGAGAAGGAACTCGGAGAGCAAAAGAAAGCCGCTGAAGATGCCGAGAAGGAAGTCGGTGAAAATGTCAATGTGGATGACGAAATCAAGAAACTGGAAGCGGAAATTCGCAAGCTTGATATTCTCAAAAACAAGGTCCTCAACAATGCCGTTCTGACTCCCGAAGAC
>JAJDEL010000019.1 GCA_029259835.1 Planctomicrobium sp.
CAGCGCGAAAACGGCTCGCGTGAGCGGTTTTCGTTCGAACACAGGCACGCCATGTTCTTTAGCGACATCTTTGATCCGCAGAGCAAACGCGTCTGTCCCTTTGGCGATGACAACCGGAGCCGCCATTGTGCCAGTGTTGTATTTCAGTGCAACGGCATAATGAGTCGGATTTGTAATCACCATCGTCGCTTTGTGAACCTCCTGTAGTGTTCTTCGCTTGACCGCTTCCTGTTGAGCGCGTCTGATCCTGCCGCGTATTTGCGGATCGACTTGTTCTTCTTTTTGCTCGTCTTTGACTTCCTGTTTTGACATCTTTAATTTCTGTTCATTCCTGATCCAGCGGATCGCATAATCCGCAACGCCCCAGAGAAATGTGACCGCCGAGAGCGAGAGCATCATGCGGAGCAGAAGCGTTAGCTTCATATCCGTCGACCCATTTTCGGAGCCAGAACCGTTTATCCGAAACTGCTGAATGGCTATCGAAAACACCAGCAGCGCCACCGCCACGGATGTCACAAGTTTCAGAATCGCCAGCACGCCACGAAAGATGCTGTCGAGCGACAACAGCTTCTCCCAACCGGTGGTCGGAGAGATTTTCTCCCACTTTGGAGTCAACGGTTGAGTCGTCATCGTGAAGCCTGATTGGAAATGAGTGACGAGTAATGCACTTCCGGTAGTCAGTAAGAACATCACTCCAGCAATCATCAACACGTATGAAAACAGCCATTTTGCGGAAAGGATTGTTTCATTACTGCCCCATTCGCGAAGACGAAGATTGCTGAACGTATCAACCAACGGAAGTGATAATGTTTCATGAATCACGGGCCAGGAAAGGAAACAAAAAATACTGACAGTGCTCAGCATCGCCCCGGCGGTCAAATCGGGACTGAAGACAACTTGTCCTTCATCGCGCGCACGTTCACGACGACGCGGTGTCGCTTCTTCAGTTTTGTTTTGATCCTGTGAGTCGGACATGAATTAAAAATGTGTTATTGAGCTAAAAGACTGAAAACCAACGCTGAACCATGACGGTCGTGTACATGATCAAATCAGGAATGAACAAAAACAGCGCCACTAATCCAGCAATCAAGCGGACCGGCATTCCGAAATTAAACAAATTGAATTGGGGCGTTTGACGCATGATGAACAGTAATCCGAGAGTTGTCCCGAAAAGCAACATGACGACTGGAGCTGCCATGTGAAGTCCAATGGCAGGTGTGTCGGCAATCGATTTCGTTATCCAAGAGTTCTTTGGTAATGACCAAGCTGTGCCGACGGGAAAGACTCGAAAGCTAGCACCGGCAGCGCGAAAAAACAGGTGATGCGCATCGACTGAGAGGAATACAAGAACGGCGAGAGCATCCAGGATTTCGGAAAGGACGTTACTGTTCGCTTCGCCGGTTGAAGAGGTTAACGTCGCAATCGTTAATCCCATTTCCTGAGCAATGTAGGCTCCGGCGATTCGAACAGGCACGAGCACCAGTCCAAGTATCCAGCCCATTGCAGCACCCAAAGTTGCTTCGCGACCGATCATCCATGTCAGCATCAGCCACGAGCTGTTTCCTTGATCTGCGAGTGTTGGAGCAATTGACGGCGCAAATCGAATGGACCAGAATGCGGTTAACGCAACAGCTAAGCCGACTTTCACCGTGCGCGGAATCGAACCACCACCGTACAACGGCATGAAAGCTACGAATGAAGAAATTCGCACAAACAGGAGCAGCATCGCTTCGATCAACGGCTCGATCATTGTGTGGCCTCAACCATGCGATACATCATTCTCGACACGAACGCTGTAGCGACTTTCAAACTCCAGGGAAGTGCCGCCATCGAAACGAGTGCAACCGCAACGATGCGAGGCGCAAACGTTAAGGTTTGCTCCTGAATACTTGTGACCGTTTGAAAGACACTGATCATTCCACCGACCAGCAAACTGACCGTGACAGCTGGCATCGAGAGCAACAAAACGGTCATCAGTAAGTCACGACCGATGACAACAACATCTGATGAAACCATGATTTGCACTAGGAGTTAGGATTTAGGAGCACACTTCAAGCATGCGGAGAAAGTTTCATTATCTCGGAGCGCGAGGACCGCGACTCGTCTGTTTTGTTGTCTTGAGATTCCGAAATTCAGTCACAAGATCTTGGACGAGTTTCGCATCGTCAATGGAGGAAAGGATTTTTGCGGCTTCGCGCTCTTCGAGATGAGAAAGAATTTGTACGGCGATCGGCATCTTGCCATCATTCGACATCTCTCGAAGTAATTCAGCGGCCTTGGTCGCATCCATTCCTTGAACCCATTGAGCGAGTTTCTTGGTGTTTTCGGAATGCTGTCCATCCACTTCAATTTGCACGTTTTCAATCGCCTTCAGCTTGTCTTCTGCAGCGGCACGTTCATCAAGAACTGCCTGACGAGACTTCATCAACCGGCCGATCAAGTCTTCTGCCTTAGCTAACTCACTTTGAACCTGCGTGCGAAGTTGATCGACTTCGCCCTGCTCTGCCTGAACATCGGCGAAGGCGATTTGCTGATGGATCTTTTGCTGTCGAAGTTTTTCTTCTTCCTCATCGAGTGATTTCTCTCTCCGTTTCAAGTCCATTCCAAGACGGACCATCTCTTCAACTGAGAGTTGCTGCGGTCGCACCGACAGTTCCGGTCCCAAAGCCTCTGTATTCATTGGGGTATTCTGAACTCCAGATGCAGACCTTCCCAGCGGAAGAGACAAATCACCTCCCACATCGCTCTCGGCAACGGGCGGAGTCATCTTGTTCGTCTTCACCCACCACGAAGCAGTCACCGCTCCGGCGAAAACAGCGATGCCTAATACGGCGATAATAATAAATTTCACAAGTTCGCCCTCTCTGGTTCGGCGATTGATTTTTGAGTTCGAGTTATTACAAAAGTTTGCTTAGCGACGCATTTAAAGTTCATCGCTAAACCGTTTGGCTTCCCCAACGTTGTATTGTCATTTCGTCGAGGTTTGTTTGTTCAGTCTGAATTCGTTTGACGCGGCGTTTTAGCTCGTCTTTTTGAATCAGTATTTCCAAGGCTTCTTCTCTGGAATTTAAAACTTCGTAGTTCTCTCTGAGTTCTCGAGTTTGCAATACGGATTTTTCCAGTTCATTGCGAGTGACCTCAGCGAGTGAGTTCAAGCGTTCAAGTTCGCACTGATAAAACGTCAACGCCTGCACCGTTTGAGCAGGCTCGTTCTTGTCTGGGCTTATCGAGTTCGAACGTCGCATGACTGCGGACAAATTTTCTTCGCTTTTTGAAATCGCAATTCGTTTCGAGGTAAGACCTCTCTCAAGATTCTCTTGGTGTGTGACTGCCTGCCCATAGGCGAGAGCTGCCATCCGTCTTTGTTGTGAAACAATTCGCAGAAGCTTGGTGGATGCGGACATCAGTTCACTCCCGTTTGTGGGTGTGCATCACTTGGTGCCTCTGAAACCGAACTTGGAAAGAGTCGCTCAAGAGCTGCCAAAGTTTCTGGAAGACTGCAAACTTCTCCGGCGGTTTGTTGCAAGAAGCGATTCAAGTGAGGCCGCCGCTCGATGGATGCATCCACTTCTGTTGACGTTCCAGACTGGTACAATCCGACTT
>JAJDEL010000181.1 GCA_029259835.1 Planctomicrobium sp.
GAATCATTGTTTCAAGTTTTGGGTGTCTCCGGAGGAACTGTCGGAAACATTCGCGGAAATCGATATGCGATGTCGGCTCGGCGAGGAGGTCAAGACGCAGGAAAACTGATCTTCCAGCAAACCTTCGGCGTCGACCCATCAATGCCGAAAGACGACATCATTGGCAACGTGCCTCAAGCTCTGTTTATGATGAATAGCCCGCAAATCGAGCAGATGATCCGAGGAACAGGTGACACGAAGCTCGCACGAATCCTTAAGGATCAGTCAAACAACGAAGACGCCCTCAGCGAGTTGTATCTTCTTGTTCTGTCGCGCGAACCAACGGATGCTGAACTCGCAATCAACATGAAATACGCTGCCGAGATTGGAAATCGATCTGAGGCATTCGAAGATGTTTTGTGGAGTTTGCTGAATTCCACGGAATTTATCTCAAAGCGATAGCTGCAATATCGTAGCCAATGTTCATCTGAAGGGAGAACATTGGAGACTGCGAGTCAGACAACAATAACATTTCTCTACAAAACTGCTTCCAAACGATCGGAGTCTCCAATGAGTTCATTCATTCACGAAACCGTTTCTCTGGCCCGCAAACGACTCAGTCGACGCCGTTTCCTCCACAACGTTTCAGCCGCGGGGCTGGCGACTGGAATGCTTGGCTTCCGCGATGTGATGACGCTTCAGGCGGAAGAACTCCGCCGACAGGGGAAGTCGATGATCCTGCTCTGGATGGCAGGTGGTCCGAGTCAGATGGAAACCTTCGATCCAAAACCGAAACATGAAAATGGCGGCGGAACGCGCGTCATCAAGACAGCAATTCCAGGCGTACAAATCGCTGAGGACTGGTCGAACATGGCATCCGTCATGAACGAAGTCGCTCTGATTCGCTCGATGACGAATAAAGAAGGCAACCACCAGCGTGCAACGTACCAAATGCACACCGGGTATGTTCCTTCTGGCAGCGTAAAGCATCCTGCCATCGGGAGCTGTATCGCCCAGCAGATTGCCGATCATGACGCGGAATTACCAAGTGTTGTCTCCATCGGACAAACACAAGGTGCTGGCTTTCTGGGGGTCGACTACGAACCTTTCAACGTCAACCGACCGGGAACGATGCCCCAAAATTTAGCGTTGACCAAACCTGAACAGCGCTACAAGCGCCGACTTGGCTTGCTTGGAAAACTCGAAGGTGAATTTTCCAATCGAGGTGCACAAAACCAAGTTCGTAACCATAACCAACTCTACAACAAATCCTCGAAGCTCGTTTTGAGTCCTCAAACGAAAGCGTTTGATCTCAGCGAGGAATCGGAAAACTTGAAAGCATCGTACGGAGATACCGATTTCGGTCGTGGCTGTCTGCTTGCGAGGCGTCTTGTCGAGTCAGGCGTAACGTTTGTCGAGATTCGCTCCAATGGCTGGGACACTCATCAGGACAACTTTTCCGCTGTCGCGAATAAAGCAGGCGAAGTCGACCCGGCGGCTGCGACTTTGATCAAAGATCTTAAAGAGCGTGGCATGTTAGAGAACACGCTCGTCGTCTGGAGCGGCGAATTCGGACGTTCTCCAAAAGTGAATGGACGCGGTGGCCGAGATCACTTCCCGGTTGCGTTCAACTCCTGGATGGCAGGCGGAGGTGTCAAAGGAGGTCAAGTCATCGGCAGTACGGCTAAAGATGGTTCTTCCATTGAAGACCGACCGGTTGCCGTCGCGGACTTCCTGCGATCAACATGCCACAGCCTTGGCGTTGATGCCTCGCACGAAAACATCAGCCCCCTCGGTCGCCCCATGAAAGTCGTCGATGGAGGCGAAGTTGTCGAAGAATTGTTTTCGTAAGAATCCACAACATTCTCAACCACTGGAAGTAAAAGAGAACGCGGATTGGTACGGATAAAAAATACATCAGTTCGCAATTCGGTATCAATGATCAGAATTTCTAACCACGAATGGACACTCATAAACATGAATGAAAAGTGAATCATTTGCGTTTTTTTACAAATCACAACAAACAACCATTGAAGAAAATCAGTACTGCATAACAACAATTTACATGCGTCCGCGCAGCTGCACCGTGTCGGTGCAGTAGCTGCCCCGATGGCTTAGGTCATCGGGGCTTCTTTTTTGGGCAAGGGACCAGGGATTGAGGGGCAAGGGGCTCTGAGTCACAAGACCATTTGCATAATTTTGTCAAAATGGCGACATTGTTCCAACGTTCATTCTATGAGGCGCGTAAGGACCGGTCGATCGTCTATCATTGCGTCCATGTCAATCGCTGATCAGGAGTTATCGCGTGCGAAGAAGAGCAGGTTTCACCCTCATCGAGTTGTTAGTTGTGATTGCCATTATGGCGATTCTGGTGGCGCTGCTGTTGCCTGCCGTGCAACAGGCTCGCGAGGCGGCGCGACGCACTCAGTGCAAAAATAATATGCAGCAACTCGGCTTTGCTCTGCACAGTTATTATAACTCGTATGAAACCCTTCCCCCTGGCGTGACCAACAGCACCGGTCCGATCAAACAGGCAGCGGATGGATACCACCACAGCTGGCTGGTTTCGCTGTTGCCGTATCTTGATCAATCAGTCCTCTCAAAGAACATTGATACGAAACTCAGTATCTACGACGAGGCAAATTTGAAGGCTCGAAAGGTGATCATTTCGATCTTTATATGCCCGACTGATCCAGCGACTGACCGTGCCTTTTCAGAAAACCAGGATGTCGCCTTAAGTAGCTATGCCGGAAATCATCACCATACCTCCGCTGCGATTGACACGAACAACCACGGTGTTCTCTTTCTCAACAGTCGGGTCCGCTACAAGGACATTTACGATGGCAGCTCGCACACGATTATGGCAGGCGAGGCGAAGCGCAGTCCTGAAGACTTCGGCTGGGCATCCGGAACAAGATCCACCCTGCGGAATGGTGGACTCCCAATTAACAAGACTCCGGAAGGCTCACGCTACTACAACGACATGTTGGCGACACCTGTTGTAGAAGGGCCTGCGGATTCCGTGGATGGTGGACAATCCGGCTACGGTAGAAACGCTAGTGGCTATGGCGGAGGCACGGCGAGCTACGGAGGGGAAGGAGAAACGTCGGACGAAGATGAAGCAGAAGAGCCTGCTTCGAACCAGCTTCAACCACCCAGCCCGGAAAAACCGTCTCGGCTGGCATTCGACCCCGGTGGCTTTGGCAGTCACCACGTTGGTGGTGCTCAGTTTTTAATCTGCGACGGTTCGGTTCGGTTTCTTTCCGAAAACATTGATCCAGCCACATTCAAGCATCTGCTAGACAGAGCAGATGGTGTGGACGCTGGGGATTTCTAGATTCGTTGACAAGGCAACACCTATCTCTCTGCCACGCTAACGCCGGCACTCATCATCCGCTTCCCCAATTCGTCGCCGAACATTCGTTGTAGATTTTCGTCCAGGAAATCGTAATCTTCCTGGCTTTGAACTTCCCCGAATGGATAAGCAAAGCCGCTTGATGCTGGAGCCACTTCCAATGTGCCAAACCGCCCAGGGTACTCTGCGAAGAACTCGACCATTCGCTTCTCTTGTTTCGATGCCCTGCGCATGTAGGACTGAAATTCACCGAAAATAACACCAATCACAAACGCAACTGGAACCGCACATAGACAAAGAACACAAATGGCTGTTTTGCTACGTCCGAATCTTTCGACCAATTCTGGAGATGACTCGTCACTCATCGCTCAAATCTATTGTCACATGCTCTCTTGAGCCTGGTTTCGGTTCCGGATAGTCGCTACGAAAGTGAACGCCGCGGCTTTCGGTTCTGGCTTGGGCGGATTCGATCATGAGTCGAGCGACGAGGAGCATGTTCTGGAGTTCCCAACCTTCGATGGATTGAAACTCACGCAGCGAAACGTATCGATCCCAAAAGTCGACTTGAGAGACCGCCGATTCCAGACCTTCTGCGTCTCGGCGAATCCCAACGTTTCGCCACATGATTGCACTCAGTGAATTTTGCAGGTCGGTCAAATTGAGTTCTTCGTGATCGTCAATAGTCTCTGGCCACTGCGAAGTAATCGAGGGAGCTTCAAAGCTGTCAGGAATCGAAAGAGCCGCCTCAGAGGCTCCGCGCCCTGCCTGAATTCCGTAATACAATCCTTCCAGAAGACTGTTCGAAGCAAGGCGATTCGCGCCGTGCAATCCGGTTGATGTTGCCTCACCAGCGGCCCATAAGCCTGGCAATGTTGTTCGTCCATCCAGGTCGACGGAGACTCCTCCCAGCATATAGTGTGCACCAGGCCGGACTGGAATACGATCCTTCGCGAGATCAAGTCCGAACTCGCGGCACAACTCACTGATGTTGGGGAAACGTTTTGCAATCATCACTGGGTCAAGATGCGTCAGATCGAGATAAACGCACGGATGCCGCGTCTTTTCCATTTGATCGGTAATCGCCCGGCTCACGATATCTCTTGGTGCAAGTTCCAGACGTTCGTCATAATCACTCATGAAACGGTTACCGGTGATATCAACCAGAAAGGCACCTTCACCGCGAACGGCTTCTGAAATGAGATGTCGCGAACTTCCAGCGATGTACAAAACCGTCGGATGAAACTGCATCATTTCCATGTCACGGAGTTCGGCACCAGCACGAAACGCAAACGCATGCCCATCGGCAGTCGCGATGTCCGGATTCGTCGTTTCGCGATAGAGTCGACCTGCGCCACCGGTCGCCAGAATCGTTTGCTTCGCCCAGACAAACGTTTTTCCATGATGTGGGTTCCAGACGAGCGCACCACGGCATTTTTCTTCGTGAGTGAGCAAATCCGTGGTGAATGTCTTCTCCCAAATATCAGTCCAGCCAGCACCACGGACAGTGTCGATCAAAGCTCGCATCACTTCCTTCCCTGTCGCATCCCCCAAGGCATGGGCCACTCGTGGGTGACTGTGTCCTCCTTCGGTAGTGAGGGCAATTTCTCCGTCAATTTTATCAAACTCTGCACCATAGGAAGCCAACTCACGAATGCAGCGTGGCGCTGCTTCAACCACGGCTCGCACGACACTTTCATTACATAGCCCGGCCCCGGCAGTGATTGTGTCTTCGGCATGATTCTTGAACTCATCCGACGGATCAAGAACGCCTGCAATGCCTCCCTGTGCCCAGGAACTGTTGGACATCGAAATCTGATCTTTAGTCACCATCACAACGCGCAATTTAGGATCAATTTCCAATGCGGCACGCACGCCTGCGATGCCGGTGCCGATGATCAGGACATCAACAAACATATGCGGAATCCGCTTCGGGTCAAAGCGAATCAGGTAGCGATGCCGGGGGGTGTGATGCAAAGCGGGCATGGGGACTGTGGGGCTAGGATTCCGTGATGACTCAAACTTCGGATTGGGCGACTGCTGCACTCACACGTTTTCCCTCGGTGGATCACCGGGGGCTAAGTGGGCGCGAGCAGAAATAAAACTTTCAATTTCACATTTAGCCCCCGGTCAGTGACCGGGGGGACCAGTGTTGAGCGCAATACAATACTTTTTAATTCTCACCCGGAATCCTCCGACCGTGCGGGTCAACATCTGGGGAGTCGAGTTCGTCCTTGAGTTGCTCGCGCATTTCTTCGTCGAGGAAGTGTTCGACGTAGTGCGCTGTTTCGTGCAGATGATCGTCAGGCAGATCGAAATGTTTCTGCATGTAACTTTCCCACAAGCGGTGACTGCCGACCAACTCTGCCGCACGTGTTCTTCCCAGATCAGTCAGAGTTAAGCTTTGTTCAGACGCAAGCACGAGTCCGTTTCGCTCC
>JAJDEL010000182.1 GCA_029259835.1 Planctomicrobium sp.
AAACGAAACGTATGAGTGAGTACAGACTTTCAAAAATGATGCTCTGAGATAAGTACCGCATCTTCGCGGAACTTTGTCGATGGTGAAATCTTTTTTTGTTTGTTGTCGTCGTAAACATGATCGTCCCTCGTTGTTGAGTAAATGAATCGGTAAGAGATAAAGACGCTCGATGAAAAATGGATCGAGAGTTGGTTGCTCTCGCCTCGACTCACGGTAATACGGCTTCCAGAAAACCTTTCATCACAGAAACGAATTTGTTCCCTTCGCCGGAATCATCATCACATGAGCGTTACACGATCTTTAAGTTTCTGACTCGAATTTCTGAGAGTCATTTTCGTAGGACTCATGTAACGGCCAGGTGAATCCACTCTTGTGAAGGGAGTGCAACTGAGGACCACTTGATCTTATGACAAGGGGTTACGGGACAAAGAAATACGAATCAGATTTCGCAGCGTGCAATCCTGAAATACGTCAGTTGCACAGGCTCGCAATGATTTGACAAATGAACGAATCTCAGGCACTCTGCACGAGCATGACAAACCTGGACAATCCACAGGACGGGGAGCACGAAGAAGACGACACGAACGAAGATTCTTTATCGTCATTTCTCGATGGAACGCAGATTGATATGCGAAGACTTGCCGACATCATCATGAGTGGACATCCTGAAGCAGTTCAGCATCTTCTTGAGGTCGCCCGAGGTTTGCACTTTGGTGGCAATTTAGATGGTGCTGAACAATGTGTTCTCAAGGCCATGAAACTTGCGGAAGATCGGAACAGTCCGCCTCTGGTTCAATGTCAGTGTTATCAGCTGTTGGGGGAAATTGAGGAGGCCCGAGGGAATATCGCTCAAGCAGTCGATTGGATTGAGAAAGCCTATGCGCTTGCGGACACAACTCCCCTCTCAACATCAATGGCCTGGGGGCTTGCTGTGTTTATGGCGACTCTGATGAAAAAAATCGGACAAGAGGAGGATTCAGAAATGTGGTTCAGACGCGCTGAACGTGTTTGGGATGCAAAGAAATTGAATTGAATCCACGATTCTGAAAAACTATCGGATTTCATAAACGCTGATTCTGTCAACGTTTGCGATAGAGAGATTTCCCACGGGAATCTCTTATTGACGTCATTATGTAACTCAACGGTGATAATAATTATAAGAGACCGTGGCGACCCATTCCGTATGTGTCCGCAGCGTACCTTTTTGTTTCGGCTGCCCCCAGCCCCGAAAGGTTAATCCATGACCGATAAGATCGTGAACGAGCCATCAGAGAATCCACCTGATCGAAATGATCAGCAAGCTTTTCGTCGGTGGATTTGGGCGAAGGTCTCTAAGCCCTTCCTGGATTACTCAGAAATAATAAAATCTCGGTATCCGTATCGGTATCGGCTGACACCTGAGGAAATCGATGGAATCGCTGCTACAACGCTCGTATGGTTTTTCGAGAATTTTGATCCGGCTCTCGGTACTCCGGTCGCGGCGTTCTTCGTTCAAAAGTTCCAGTGGAATTTAAAAAATGCCATCCGTGACCTCAAACGTGGACGTCGGTGTCAGAAGTGTGAGGAAGGTATTGATCGAGTCACTGGGGACAAATGTCTTCATTGTCAAAATGGTCGGGTTTTGGCGACCGAGTCCTTTATTGATATTTCGGAACACCCCACCCTCATTGCCACCGACAGTGACGGACCAACAGGCGTCCTCCCACTAACTCCAGGGTACTTGGGAGCAGAATGGTTGGAATCTTTGGATGAAGATCACCGGAACATCATTCAGCAAGTGATTCAGGAACTCAAACCCCGCGAGCTTGTGATTTGGTGGCTTTTTATGCAGGGGTTTTCCGGAGGGCGAAACGGGATTGAAGAATGGATGCTCAGAGATTGCGACGAAGAGATACAAGACGAGATCCTTTCTCTGGAACCCAACAACATCTACACGATCTCTCGACGAGTACAAAAAAAAGTTGAGCGTATCGTCAAGCACTATCGAGAAGAAAATCATTCCTAGTCGACGAAACATGGGAGTCTCTGATGAATGAATACCACGAACTGGCAGACGAAATCGTTTCGACGATGCCCGATGCCTTGCAAGAGTTAATGTCTCTCGCTGCTGAATTTTGGATGGACGTCAATCTGTCTGCGGCAGAGGCTTGCCTCCGTAAAGCGGCTCAAATCGCTGAAAGAAACCAATCCGAGTTCTCGTTGCGTTGTAAAATCTGTGCGCAACTGGGACAGATTTTAATTGAGCAAAACCGCGTGACCGATGCAGCAGAATGGGTCGAGCTTGCTGGTCAGTTCGGGGTGGAAACTCAGTTGCCTCCAGCGATCGCTGCGTTCCTTGCTCAAGTTCGAATGACACTCGCGAAAACAACAGGGGCGGAGACGGTTGAATTCACTCAACAACTTGACGCTGCCCTTGACGAATTATTGGCAAAGACAAAGGAAAGTTCCGGTCATGTTGACGACGCTGGTCCTCAACACGTTCTGCCGGAGGAAGAACCTACCGAGTTCTCGAAGTCAGATTTTTCCGAACAGTGGCGGGATCTCATCACAAAATCCTCCAGTTCATTGACTCCTCTGCCCAACCCAGAAGAAATGGATTGTCTGCGGGCATTGATACAATGCGGTGCTGTGCCGGAGTC
>JAJDEL010000183.1 GCA_029259835.1 Planctomicrobium sp.
CTGTCTTTTTCCAGTTTTTGGGGAGTGATGATTGCCGCCTGTCGGTATGTGCTGCTCATCAGCATGAGCTTGAACAGTCTCTTCACGTCCCATCCCGATTCGCGAAAATCAACAGCCAGCCAGTCGAGCAATTCCGGATGACTCGGCAGCGCGCCCATCACACCAAAGTCTTCGATTGTTGTGACGATTCCCTGTCCGAAGATCTGTTGCCAGAAACGGTTCACGGTGACCCGCGCTGTGAGTGGGTTTACAGGATCGACCAACCATTGTGCGAGGCCGAGACGGTTTTGTGGAGCATCTTTCGCAAATGGGTGTAAGGCCGCAGGCGTCGCCGCTAGAACTTCTTCACCTGGTCGATCATATTCACCTCGCATCAGCACGTGAGCCATCGCAGGCGAATCTTTTTTCTCCATTTGAATATGAGTGATCGGGCTTCTCGCTCGAATCGTTTCCTTTTCGGCAGTCAGGTCAACGACAGCTTTCGCCAGTGCTGGATACTCGGAATCTCGGTTGATGAGATAGTGATCGTACAACGCAGCTTTCTGCTCTTTCGTTCGATCATCTGCTGCGACCGACAACATGGACTGCAGTGGAATGATCGTCGCCAGAGCCTGCACTTCGCCTGCTTCGAGTTTTCGACTATAGATTCGCACGTCTTGAACGGCACTTCCATTCAAGACCGCACCCTCACTTCGTTGACCAATTCGGAGGGGAGTCTCCGTGTGAATCGATGCTTCTGCAGTGAGAGTCTTGTTCTCCGTTTTGTGAGGCTCTTCTTTTCCATTCACATAGATTTTAATGCCGTCTGGTTTTCCTGAACCGTCATAAGTTGCAAAGACATGCGCCCACTGTCCGGCTTTGAGAACCGCTTTGTTTGTCGTCACCTTGAGTCCGTTACCCGGCCACGAGTCTATGATATGAACAGAAACTGAACGACCCTGCTTCCACAAATCCCAACCACGGTGGGCGGCCTGTTCGTCCATTCTTCCAAGAATCGCAGCGGACGATTTGTCATCTGCAGGTTTCACCCATGCGCCATAGCTGAAGTTCTCGGCTCTTTCAAAATCTCCAGCCTGACCGAGGTTAAACGTGCTACCAGCCTTGACGATTGGAGCGGAACCAAGCTTCCCCCCCTCAACCCATGTCACTTCAGCGGCAGCTTTGACTGTTTCTTCCGAATTCAGAGCGTTAGCAACTTCATTGCCTATTCCTTCGTTGAGTGGGACGTGGACAACGATTCCTTCGGTCGGGAGATCTGCGTCGAGAGATTCCGAATTCGCGGTAGCCAGCCATTCGTTGAACTCGATACGCGCGGTTTTCTTTCGTTCATTTCGTTTCGTCGTTGCAGTGACGATTTCATCAGGCAGCGCCTTCCAGCGCGGGCGATCTTCCTTTGTCGGCACGACGAGAATCGGACCACGCCCATCCTTGACGTTCCCATCTTTCGGACCTTGAGTTGTGTTTCGGAAATAAGCCGCCAGTGAATAGAAATCTTTTGATGAGAACGGATCAAATTTATGGTCATGGCACTGCGCACAGTTCGTCGTCAATCCGAGAAAGACCCAACCAAAAGTTTGCACACGGTCGACCGCGTAATTCGCGAGGTTTTCTTCATCAATCGTACCACCTTCATTCGTGGTGATGTTGCAGCGCTGAAAACCGGTCGCGATGAGTTGATCTTCCGTCGGATTCGGTAACAAATCGCCAGCGAATTGTTCGACCGTGAACTGATCGAACGGCTGGTTTGCATTGAACGACCGAATCACCCAGTCACGATAAGGCCACATCTCACGGTAATTGTCGAAGTGTAAGCCGTGCGTATCAGCGTAGCGTGCTGCATCAAGCCAGTATCGACCGCGATGCTCGCCCCAAGCAGGAGACTGCATCAACTTGTCGATCCAATCAGAGAGAGCGGCGTCTTTTCGTTTTTCATAATCAGCGACAAACGCAGCAACATCTTTCGGAGAAGGAGGCAACCCAGTGATGTCCAGATGCAGTCGCCGAAATAGAGTCCGGGCGTCTGCTTCAGGAGCCGGAGTCAGTCCTTCTGCTTCCAGTTTCGCAAGGACGAAATTGTCGATTGCGTTCTTTGACCACTTTTGATTCTTGACCGCTGCAGGATCAGCTTTCAGTGGAAGAATCAATGACCAGTGAGGTTCATAGTTCGCACCTTCGCTGATCCAGCGTTTGAGCATTTCCTTCTGCTGGGCGGTCAACGTCTTCTTCGTTTCCGCCGGTGGCATCACAAGGTCGGCATCGTCACTGATGATTCTCGCGATCAGTTCACTCTCATCCAGGTTCCCGGCAGTGATCGCTCCAAATTCAATCGCTGCTTCACGCTGATCCAGTCTCAAATCCGCCTTACGAGCCGCACTGTCCGCACCATGACATGCGAAACAGTTGTCCGCCAGAATCGGACGAATATCGCGGTTGTACTCCAGCGGGTCCGCAGCAAAAAGAGACGAACCAAAACTAACCACGAGCAAAGAGAACGCGAAACACTGCTGAAACTTCATTGTTTGTTTACCTGTCATCCAAACTGTTACGTCGTGATCGATACAAGACTCCAAGGTCCGATTGTATTTCAATTTCACCGGGGAGTCAGGTGGTTTTCGATGATTCCGAATAAACAGAAACCGATCATCCTGTTTCTGGTGTCCAATTGTAATGTGAAACATCCCCAGAAGCAGCCTTACAACGTGACTTTGTGCGAATGTGCACAGTTATGGCGATGGACACGCGTCAATTCGCTCCGCCGCTACAGACGATCACCAGTAAAAAAATCCCACCAAAGCATTGCGCTTCCCATGATCACAAAGATGGAGATGAAACTGATGGTTGCACAGCCAAGCAGGCAGAAACGATCAGCGCGCCAGGCATTGCGTTTGCGAATGGCAATTATTTCAGGGTCTTCAGGTAATTGATCAATGAGCTGAACTGCTCTGAGAATGTGATCAGCTTCAGAGTCTATGATTTGATGATGTTCTAGTAGCGCTGGAGCTGCACGACATTCGCCATTAGGAATTGGCGCCGTAGCAGCTCGGAGAAACGCCGCAGCAAAAAGCAGTAGTGCATCTCGGTTACCGGTGAGAAAGAGTTCCGGCTCGCCCTCAGAGAGTTGTGATTCGGCAGCGTCATAGTCAGTGGACGATTCAAGCTTGGACAGAAAATCTCGAAGTTGGTCATTGTTCATAGGAAATGCTCAGACTAACGCCGGAGGACGCTTAAGAAATTGCTTGAAGGAAAGTCGGCTGCTGAAACCAAGTCGCCTCGGTGTAGTCCACTTACAACACAGGCACTGAAGATCAGCCTGAATGTCAATTGCTGATCTCTCCAGCGGATCGTATGTCTTCTTTTGTGACCAGCCAGTTCAGCATCGGCTGGTACTTCATGGCGTTTCGGAAAACGCCGCCATGGTCTGCATCCTCCCATGTGGATTCGACAACATCGACGCCGAATCGTTTTGCAGATGTGACGGTTTCCTGTTGCTCTTTCCGCATGTAATCTTTCTTCCCGATAAAGACCCAGACCTGAGTTTTCTGATACTGCCGCAATGACCACGGGTGACAGACACCGGCAATCACCACAGACTTGGTGAACAGGCCACGTTCAAATGACGGAAGTTCCCACGCGCCGGACCCGCCCATACTGAACCCGATGACGGACCTCATCTCTGGATCGACGCGATATTTTGAACTCATCTCGCGCACCACCTCACCCAGCATTTTCCAGTTCCAGTTTGTATAACGTGAGCCCTTAGCAGAAGGTGGACATATCGGAGCAATGATAATGGCGGGAAGCTGAGTGAGCGGCGCGATCGTACCGGCTAGATTTTTCGGTGTTCCACCACCATGCAGAAACAGAACCATCGGCCATTTTCGTTCCTTATCAGTGAGATACTCATCCGGCAATGTCACTAGACAGTTATAACTCAGTTTTTCGGAATAGGTTCTCTCAATCAGCAATTTAGAACTGTTCTGGGCGACAGCGGATT
>JAJDEL010000184.1 GCA_029259835.1 Planctomicrobium sp.
CTGTTCTCGAAATGCTGTTTTCGGTCGTACACGCCACTCGGCCATTCGATTTCAATGTCTCCGAAACGATCAGGGCCGTCGTCCCAATCTGGATCGATACTCAGTGAATGCACAATGGCTCCGAGCGCCATCGCGACGAAAGCGTGTCCAGATTCATGATAAGCGGTCACTTCAGGCATTTAATGATCTGTTTCGAATGAGTTTTTGACATAAGCCGTTTGGGCGCTAGCCCCGGATCTGACGCCAATTCACGCTCACTACCGGTGCGAGCGGACTGATACAGATTGAATCAATTCGGGAGGTTGTTTTGGGACAATTCCCGATGAGGCTATCAGCGCGGGCGGCATTTTTCTCTGGGATGGTTGTGCCGGAACACGATCTTATCGACAATCTTCGATCTAAAGAATAGTTCAACAAAAGAGCCTGCGGGACCAATTGAAATGACGTATCGCCTGAAACCTGAGTCGAAAGACCAGCCAACACCCTCGCCGGCGAAGAGTCGACCCGGAAAAAGTACTGGGAATTCGGACTCACTTGGGCGGCTGACATCTCTTGATGCATTTCGTGGCTTCATCATGATCATGTTAGCTGCAAGCGGATTCGGGATTTATGGCTTATCTAAAACCGATGAAGCAAGCGATCTTTGGAAAATTGTCAACCACGAAACTTTCGAACGCATCGCGTTTCACTTCGAGCATCCTCCGTGGCAAAGCAACTTTGTGATTGGTTCGACGGATGCAGAAGAAGGAAGCGTTTGGTTGAAGTGGAAGGTTTCGTTCTGGGATTTAATTCAACCTTCATTCATGTTCATGGTTGGGTTGGCAATGCCGTTTTCGTATGCCCGCCGAGAAAAGACCGGTCAGTCCGGTTTCAAGCGTATGCTTCATGCCTTGATCCGGGCTTGCATTCTGGTTCTATTGGGCGTCTTTCTCTATTCACGACGCACCGAATCAACGAACTGGATTTTCACTAATGTTCTAGCACAAATTGGCCTGGGCTACTTCTTTGTCTACTTGCTGGTTGGTGTCCCTCGGTGGACCCAAATCACGGCATTTGTTGTGATTCTCGTCGGGACTACGGTCGGGATGCAGTTTACGCCTGAAACGAGTGAATTCATTCCAGATCAAGTGAATGCAAGTTATGCAGAAGGCGATGTCTTCGCTGAACCGTATGTTCGATGGTCTAAAAACGGGAACGCCTTTCACGACTTTGACACATGGTTTCTCAACCAGTTTCCTCGTCCAGAAAATAAAAATGGGGAAGTGAACAGGCATGAATTTAATGCTGGAGGATATACAACGCTCAACTTTGTACCGTCGATGGCAACGATACTCCTCGGCCTGTTTGTCGGACAATTCGTTCTCGTTGCACCTCGTAGCAGCAAGACGCTTGGGATTCTTGTTCTGGCAGCGGTTCTCTGCACTGCCCTGGGTGTGCTTGCCGGAGCGACATGCTGTCCGATTGTGAAGCGCATCTGGACGCCGGCGTGGGTGCTATTTAGTGGTGGTTATGTGATCGGCATTTTTGCAATGATGTACCTTTTGTTCGACCTGTTGCCGTTCAAGAAACTCGCATTTCCGCTGGTCGTAGTGGGAATGAATTCCATTGCTGTCTATATGATGGGACAAATGCTGCGTCCCTGGATTTATAAGGAAGTCGTGACAACTCATTTCTCCTGGTTGATCGACAAGTGTCTTGGCTGGGTACAAGATCTCTCAGGAGTCGCCTATTCTGTAGAAGAGATGAGAGTCGCACTCGAGCCGGTCATCATGCCGACCTCGGTCTTCGTCGTGATCTGGTTGACTTGCTACTGGATGTACCGACAGCGAATCTTCATTCGCATCTGAAGAAATTGGGCAAGGGATCAGAGATTGAGCGGCGAGGGAGTTTGGCTTGATGGTCGTCAACAAGAAGGGTGCTTTGGAACGCACCTTCCTGAAAGTCACGTTGATCCCTAGTGCGTCGAGACGCACCCTACAATTCTCAAGCGACAACTGTACAACGTTTTTTATCCGTGTTCGCCCGCCACATCCGGGTAAATCCGCGTTCTCTTTCACGATAAGTGGTTGAGACGTTACCATTTTCAGAACAATCAAATTTACCTAAAAGGAAATCGTATGAAGTCCGTTCAACAAACTGCATTGTTGGCGATGTTCGCCATCGCTGCGAACTTTTCCGTCGTGTCGGCTCAGGCTCAAGAGACAAAAGTCATTCGTGTTGGCATCATTGGTCTCGACACATCTCATGCGCCTGCGTTTGCCAAAGTTCTCAACGACAAAACTCATGCGCAGCACGTGCCAGGCTGTAAAGTCGTTGCTGCCTATCCCAAGGGATCACCTGACATCGAATCAAGTACAAGTCGAGTCCCAGAATACACGAAGCAGTTTGAGGAAATGGGAATCGAGATTGTCGATTCAATCCCAACTCTCGTGGCAAAGGTCGATGCTGTTCTGCTCGAAACGAACGATGGTCGTCCGCATCTCGAGCAAATTCGACCGGCTCTGAAAGCTGGAATTCCTGTTTTCATTGATAAGCCAATTGCAGGTTCATTGAGCGATGCAATTGCGATTTTCAAAGAAGCGAAAGCGGCTGGAGTGCCAATTTTCTCGGCATCGTCTTTACGATACATCAAGTTCGGACAGGAAGTCCGTAATGGTTCCATCGGTGAAGTGACAGGTGCCGACACTTACAGCCCGGCTTCGCTGGAATCGACTCACCCAGATTTGTTCTGGTACGGAATTCATGGCGTAGAAGCCCTGTTCACTGTTATGGGATCAGGTTGCGAGGAAGTTGTCCGGATGTCGACTGATGATTACGACGTCGTTGTCGGCAAATGGAACGATGGGCGCATCGGAACGTTCCGTGGCCTGAGAGCTGGCAAACGTGGCTACGGTGGGACTGCGTATGGAACCAAAGGAGTTCAAGTCATCGGTCCGTATGCCGGCTATCCTCCTCTTGTCAAAGATATTGTCACATTCTTCCAAACCGGGAAGTCACCGGTCTCCGCAGAAGAAACTCTGCAAATCTACGCCTTCATGGAAGCAGCTGACGAAAGCAAACGTCAGGGCGGAAAACCTGTCTCTGTTAAAGAAGTGATGAAAAAAGCAGGCTGGTCTGAGTGAGCGGCAAAGCACGCAACTGTCATGACATCTAGAAGCCCGGCTTTTCAGTAAGCCGGGCTTCTTTTGTGTTCAGCTCAATGACATGGGCCATTGATGGGACTTGAAAGCTATTCTACAGTCACGAGTTAGGGCTTCGGCGGAACGGTCTCAGTGTTGGGCTCGACAGTTCTTTGCCCAGCCGATTCAATCGGAAGAACGGATATTTCTGGGAAACTGTCGCGACAAGGACAGTCCAGACAAGAAACAAACTTCGCGTGGAGTTCTCTGGTTTTCCAGTTTCCCTGATTGCGACATTGGATTTCTTTGCTGCTTTCATCCGATCCAGAAAAGTGAGTGCGTACGTTTCGCAGTCTCACAGTGCCTGCAAGGAAAATTGTTGAACTCCTCATAGATTGAATCTACGAGGCAAAATTCGACATTGAAATTTCCGAGCGGTCAATCACAATGTTTTTCGGAGATACCGATGATAATAGCCGTTGACCACCATGTTGGTCTGCCATTTCTGGAGGGGCTGTGTGCTGACCTTCAGGATCAAATTCAACTTCGTTCAGTTGGAAGCAAAATCGAGAAAATGCCAACACTCTCGGTGGCGATTCCTCGCTGGCAACGTATCGCTTCGAGTGCTGCCACGGTCGCATGTGGTGTTGCAGGAACGTTGATCGCATTGCTTGAACTAGGTTCCACGCTTTAGACTTGTTTGGAAGCCGCCGATGAGCACTCCTCGTCGGCGGGAATTCCGTACTGTCTTGCGAGGACCTCTCAATGTTTCCTTATTGTCTCCCCGCCGCATTCTCGGCGGCAACCTTCTTTTCCACGGCCTTCTGCATCACTTCAACTCTCTGTGAAGCTGCCGATCCAACTGCATGGACAAAGCATGTGATCTTCGAAGGGGGACACTGCAACACCGCCGTTGCAGGCGACTTTACCGGAGATGGCAAAGTCGATGTCATCAGCAACAGCAACGGAAAGTGCCATCTGTTCATCGCACCTGACTGGAAGCATGTCGTCCTGCATGAAAATCCCAAGCATCAATGTATTCATTCAGAAGTCATGGATGTCGACCGCGATGGTGATCTCGATTACATCGCGGCGCGGTACAATCCAGGGTTGATCTTCTGGTTGGAAAACAACGGAACTCTTGAAAACTGGAAATGGCACTTGGTCGATGATCAAGTCCACGGAATTCATGGTCTTCTCGTTGGTGATGTTGATCTGGATAGTGTTCCGGATTTGATTGCGAACAGCGCTCAACCGAAACAGCCATATCCAGAATCACTTGTCTGGTATCGCGCACCCCGAAAGAATGACGAGCAATGGCAGCGAACCGTTGCTGCTGATCAGGATGCTCCAGGGTTATCGCATTATTTGGGTCTTGGAGACGTCAACGGAGATGGCCGTCCTGATATTCTCTCTGCTGCGAAAGGTGGTCCACAAGCAGAAGCGAATTCCGGAGACTGGTTTGCCTGGTGGGAAGCTCCGCTGAAGGCGACTCAACCCGGCTGGAAGAAACACATGATTTCTAACAAGGAACCGGGAGCGACAAATCTTTTCGTCGTCGATGTTGACCAGGATGGAAAGAACGACATCCTCGCCTCGCGCGGACACGGAAAAGGACTCTGCTGGTTCAAAGCTCCGCAGTGGAAGCGAACCGATTTTGGTCAAAACCTCGAAGGGCCACACTGTTTGACGGTCAACGATTTCGACGGCGATGGTGATATTGATGCTGCTACTTGTGCGAAGGACTCAAAAATCTCGGCATGGTTTGAGAACGACGGCAACGGGATCTTCAAAACTCACGTTTTGGACGAAGATCAAGCGGCTTATGATATTCGTTCGATTGACATGGATCTCGATGGGGACATCGATTTACTCGTCGCAGGACAAACCAGCAAGAACGTCGTCTGGTACGAAAACCACATGAAGTAGACTGCACCCAATGCGCATGCGAAAGCCCGATCGATTTCTCGACCGGGCTTTCGTGCACCTGGACCTCTCGGTTTTAATCGAGATTCCAATTTCAGCTAATCAGTCGCCGGACCTGTACAGCGAATCAAGTGGTCGTGGTCGATGTAAACGACTTCTTCGACTTGGTCTGTGGTCGTGAACGGAACAGGCCAGTGAGATCGTTTTGTTTCTTTGAAGTAGATCGTGCATTTGTAGTGACAATGGTGCAACCGTGCTGGGCCGACTTGAGGAATGAACCGACACTCGTCGATCCGGTCAACAATCGGTTCAACCACAATTCGAACGTTGTTGCGGGATGTTTCCGCAAGAAACGGAACGCCACCGGCGGTGTTGTCTGGCAAGGCTCGCATTACTTCGTCTGGACTTGGTGGATCAAGACAGAATAGCGGAGCATTCTCCCCTTCGACAGGATCGAGAATCGGAACTTTTTTGTACCGTTCCTCTTCCCAATATGTATCTTCAATCTGTTGACTGAAGTACGGTGTCACAGGGATCAGCGGAGTGGTTCCGTAGAAGGAAGCTCCGGTCCAGGCGACGTGAGTCGACCAGGCAAGGATGTTACAACCACTGTTGGGTAACGTCACCATGGCGAGCGCGGCAAGTAGCCACAACTGTTTGGTGCGTTGTTTCAGCAAATACATCTGATTGTCTCCAGGTGCTGCGAAGACGTTTGTGTACGATTCTTTCGACCACGGACACAGAAAGTCAGTCATTCATTTCGCGAACGGATCATCAACACGATGTCCGTTATCACCTGTATCGATCAGAAGGGCAGACGAACTTGTGAAAATATTCGGGTTTTAACGAATCCAACGAAGAATCGGAGAGGGAGGAGGAAGAATAGGCAGTTAGGGGTTCCTCCAGACTCATGAGTTCTGAGATCACCACGGGCCGTTCCTCTCACAAAATCAATATAAAGTGTTTGTAAGAAACGCGTTAACAGAATAACAGGACAAGTGATCGAAAACTTTGCGACTATTTCGCAGTTTGAGCAACTGTTCTAGCGGAATTCAAAGTTACTTCGAGTTCTCGAGCACATGCCCTCAACGAAATGAGACTTTGGATGTAATTCGTATGCGTAGAAATTTCTGGGACATCCCCAGCAAATTGTTCAACAGCAACTCG
This sequence comes from Planctomicrobium sp., assembly GCA_029259835.1. Taxonomy (GTDB): domain Bacteria; phylum Planctomycetota; class Planctomycetia; order Planctomycetales; family Planctomycetaceae; genus Thalassoglobus. The sequence goes on from JAJDEL010000184.1 coordinate 6,213, forward strand.
AAATTTCCCAAGCTTCTTATTGAGCATCTTGAAGTAGCCGAGCGGATCGTCCACTCGTGTTTCCAGCGCGCGGGCGATGTCAAAGATGGCTCGGCATGTATTCGTTAATTCGGGGAAATTTTCAATTTCATCGGCGTGACGAAGAAATGCTCGAACAACCCAAGCGTGAGCCATCAAGTCCTGACAGTGCTGCACGTATTTTTGTAGCTGCTCTTCGGGAGACGACATAATCTCTATTCTTCCTCATCTTCGCCTTCAGGTCTCGAAATTCCATACTTCTTGAGACGTCGATCCAAAGTTGTTCTTTCGATCTGCAAAACTCTCGACGCCCTCGACTTATTCCAGTCCGTGGAATTGAGCACAGCGTGAATATAATAGCGATCAAGTTCGTCGAGGCTCGTTTCCTGCTGAATAAAACTCCCGAACAAGTCAACCATCGGATCGACACTGGTGTCTAGAAATTCCTGTTCCGAGTTGCGGTTCGGTTCGGTGTCTGGTTCTTCATTTAAAAGATCGTCAATACGCAAATTGGTCAGGACAACGTCCTCGGGTTGCAGTACTTCATGATCTGAGAGGATGACGGCGCGTTCTACAACATTTCGAAGTTCACGAACATTTCCCGGCCATGGGTGAGCCTGAAGCTTTCGGATACCAGCAGTACCGAAACCTCGAGTTTTGAAATTTGATCTTGAAGAAAACCGATCCACGAAATGTTGCGCGATCATAGGGATGTCTTCTGGATGTTCACGCAGAGCGGGGACGTTCAATTCAATGACTTGCAAGCGAAAATAGAGATCGCGGCGAAAAGTTCCCGCTCGAACGGCTTCTTCCAGGTCGCGATTCGTTGCTGTCACAACTCGAACGTCAACTTGAATGGGGTCACCACCTCCAACGCGTTCGAACGGTTGACCTTCGATGATACGTAAAAATTTTGCTTGAATTTCGGCATTCATTTCTCCGATTTCATCAAGAAACAACGTTCCGCCATCTGCTTGTTCGAATTTTCCAGCACGGCGAGACGAGGCGCCAGTGAAAGCTCCTTTTTCGTGACCGAAGAGTTCACTTTCCAGAAGACTTTCAGTAAGTGCAGCACAATTCACACAAATGAATGGTTCCTCTTTCCGTAGGCTGTTGAAGTGCACAGCCCGCGCAACTAACTCTTTACCAACACCGCTTTCTCCCCGAATCAATACAAGGGCATCTGTCGGAGCAACACGCAAAACGGATTTTCGAACAGCATCAAGTGCTGGACTGTTTCCGACAAGTTCTGTTTCAGCCCCAAGTTGATCTTGCAACTCAAGGATTTGATTTTTCGACTTCTTAAGCCCGGCTGCCAATTCTTCTTTCTCCAGAAGCGTGTGCAGGTGATCTCCCATCTGGTCCGCTACAGCGAGAACAAACTCTAGATCCGATTGAGTCATCGGACTCTCTGCATTCATGCTGTAGAGATGGATGAGACCGAAGACCTGACTTTCGTGTCGAATTGGCGCACATATTGCGCTCTCAGCCGCCAACTCTTGCAAGCTGTCTTGAGCAGCAAAAGCGGAGTGCTTGGAGATGTCGTGAGCAAGAATCGCGTTGTGTTCGTCGAGAACAATCCGAGTCAGGTACGTTGACAACCGTCCAGAATCATCGCACCCCTGAAGAGCGAAGGCTTGAATTTTCTCAGGTTGAGGATTCGTTTTTGCTTCGATGTCGAGTAGCACGCCACCCAGTGTGCCTCCGGTGAAGGCCAGTAAACCTTCCAGCACGACTCGACTCAGTTCGTCGACCGTTGTCGGAGCTGCCATCAGCCGAGCCATCCGAAAGAGATCAGTCGCTCCGTCGCGATGCTTTTGAATTCGTTGAAGTGAAGGATTATCAAACTGAGTTCCGGATTGACGTTCGATAATTTGATAACCAGAATCTACGGCTGATCGAGATTTCGAACTTGTCCCTGGTTGATCTGGATGTTGATCCTGGAACAATAACGTACAAAGTCCGATCCCGATCATCTCGCCAAATTCAAGGGGGTGGTCGCCAGTCACACGGTGTTCGTCCACCGTCAGACCATTGCGGCTGTCGAGATCACGCAAGTACCACTGCCCACTCCGGTGAAAAACCTCGCAGTGCTCGCGGCTGCATTTTGGATCTTGAAGAACAATACGGTTAGACGAAGCTCGCCCCACAGTCAGCCTGCCATTCGCTGGGAGTTCCACAACTTCAAGCAGAGCATCCCCACGCTGAACAACTAGAAAGGCCGATTCAGAAAGGGGGACGTGAATTCGAGTTGCATCTGGCTCGTCCATCTCTTGCATTCCTGGAGGTTGAGTGACCCAGAGTTATTATCATTGTGCAATTTTACGACGTTGCTTTCACTGCATTGTACAGTATTACTGCAAAGTGTGTCTCATCAACGATTTCAATGAAATCATAAAACGACGAAAGCGTTCCCAGAGACTCTCCGGAAACGCTTGTCGCCGTACGTACGAGTGAGTGCGGGCCTGTGCTCACTCGTTCGACTCATCGTTCTGAAGCAGGAACCGTACCAATCTTCTGTCAGAAACAAGATAGGCTGTCTTTGACCTCAATCTTCAGGTGTCGAGCACATTCTGGAGCGAATTGCATCAGGATGAATCACCACCTGAGTCAATTCGCCTCTCGTAAAACACCCTGCTCCAAGTATTGATTTAGTGAGATCAGATTGGCAAATCAGCCCCCAGAGTCGCGAAACACCATTCATCAAAAAGTCCACTAGCCAACGGCACCGTTTTTGCTAACATGCATTTGTATTATTCCCGTTTATGCCGTGTCATCTGGTCGGGATCTTTTTCATTTTACGCTAGCTGGTTTTATTCACCCCACGACACGGAGACGCTCGTTTGTCACGACACTTGTCAGTGACAAGCGGGCTTTTTTTGTGGGATCATTTGTCACTCCCGCGCCGATTTGCATCTGCTCCAAGTTTAACAGGAACATCAATCGTCTGATCCTCTCTAAGAATCGAAAGAGTCACAACATTGCCAGGTTTCTTGCTCTCAATAATACCGAGAAACTCCGCAGCGGTTGTCACAGGTTCTCGGTCGACGGCAACAATCGTATCGGCTGCTGAGCGATTGACGATCACAACGGGACCACGCCGGGCAATCGCCGGTCCCTTGATTCCTGCCTTCTCGGCTGGTCCATCAGGTGTGAGGCGAGACACACGAAGCCCTTTGTCGGTAACAGTCACATGAGTGATTCCAATTTCTCCCCGAATCACCCGACCATGCTCGATAAGTTCTGGGACAACGCGTCGAATCAAACTGACGGGAATCGCAAATGCGATTCCAGCACTCTGCTCGACGCGACTCGCGATTGCCGTATTCATGCCAATCAATTTGCCGTGTGTATTGATGAGAGGTCCGCCAGAATTGCCAGGATTGATTGAAGCATCGACCTGGATAACAGATTGAATGATCCAGTTGCGCTGAATTTCAAGTGTCCGATTGAGGCTGGAAATCATTCCATTGCTCATCGTTCGTTCCAGTCCAAACGGGTTTCCTAAAGCAAAAACTCGCATCCCTACTC